>JAAELZ010000796.1 GCA_024226105.1 Pseudomonadota bacterium
GATGCAGCGGGCGCGAGTATCGAAGCACCCAAAGTACAAAGCTATCAAATCGTCGGCTGGATCGAAAAACGCCTGCAGCAGGTCGGTATTCACAGTGAACCCGGCGTGGCGAAGGTCATCGCGCACTATGTAGAGGGCAATTTACTTGCTGCGGCGCAGGAAATAAATTTTCTTGCCTTGCATGGTGAGGGAAACCGGCATAGCGTAGAACAGGTACAAAATCTGATTTCTGATCAGGCGCGGTTTACCAGCTTTGCCTTTGTCGATGCCTGTCTGGCCGGCCAACCCGGGCGTGTTGTACGCATATTGCATAGCCTGAAGGGTGAAAAAGCGGAACCCATATTAATTATCTCAGCTCTGTCGCGAGAAAGCACCAGGTTACTGTCTCTATCACACGCCCGCGCCAGAGGGAAATCAATTCGGGCCTTATTCAAGGGGCTGGGTATCTGGCCCAGTCGCGAACGTCTGGTGAGCACGGCACTGGATCGCGTTAGCCATGTTGGCTGGTTGCGCATTCACAGCAGGATGTCGGATCTTGATAGTATGGTCAAAGGCCAGATGAGTACGCGCAACAGGGATATCTGGGAGGAGATTGAGCGTATCGGCCTGGCGGTCTGTGGCGATGCCGCCATGTTGCGTTAGGGGGGGTGGTAAACTCGACAGAGTGGCTTTTGGGTAAAATCCGGCGTATGTTATTAAAATCACTTAGAAAGTGTGCCTGAATTTATATACAATGTGCCCTTCATAACGCGAATAAGGGGAAATACCTTCCGGCTCAGCAATTATAAACCTGTCCCACACTCCGGGGGTATACCTAAGAATGACTGAAAATAGCCAGGTTACAGATAGTTTTTTTGAAAACGAATCTACCCAGATGGCGTTTAGCATCACGGGTTCACGTGCACTGGGTTTGTCAAGCGACAAACCTGCGGAAAAAGTATGTGAGTTTCTGGCGCATCACATAGCCAGAAAACCACAGGACCTGATGGTGCATGTTCAGCGAATCAAGCTGGCAGTAGATCACGATTTAGAACCGGTTCTGCACGGAGCATTGCTCGATCTTTTTATAGCGCTCGGGCCGCGTGGTTATGCTTTGCGCAAATGTATGTATGACCTGGCCTCCAAAGTTCTGGACAAAGAATCGATTCAATATCTCGCAGATGGGCTGGAAAAGGGCATCAAGGCTAATGATCCGATTGCAGAGCAAGGTGTTTCCGTGCTTTGCAGGAGCATCATGGGCAGTATCGAGCTTGTCGAGATAGATCAGCCAGCGGATGACCCTGGTCATGGTCCGCTGGAGCAGGCGCTGGCCAATATAGAGTGTAGCCAACTGGAAGATGCGCAGGATGTGCTGGAGCAATCTGTTCGAGCGGATGCCTCAAGCCTCGAGCAGCAGATATTGTTGCTCGATTTATATAGGAAAACAGACAATAAAACTCGTTTCTCGGCTTTTTATTCTACACTGGATGAGGGGGCGATGCTGAATCCGCAGGCCTGGCGGGAGATGGCAGATCATTTTGGTATTGAAGGCTAAAAATGGCAGCTGAGCCGTTAGTACGTGTCGTTGGTCTGGGGCTGGATGCGCGTTTTCGCAGTATGCTCGATGTTTTCTTTTTGCGTAGTTGCAATGGCAACTATGAACTGACGGACGATTTGGCGGATGTTATCGTAGTCGATATGGATGCAATGGGTGCCCGGGATGCTTATCTGGCACATCGAAAATCAAACAGGAAGATGCCTTCAATTTTATTTTCTTTGAATGAAAAACAATATCGAACAAAAGGGAATATTGTCCTGTTGCGTAAGCCTTTTACCGTCAGGCAGCTGCAATCCGCATTTGAAATCATTACGATACGCTTTCTCAGCGTGCAGGACAGCAAAACAGCTTCACGAGCATCGCGATCAAAAAAAATCTCGGCTCCCCGCATTGTCTCCGAAGGGCAGCGGGAAAAGGCAGATGAGTTGAAAGAACCCCGCCTTCCTGATGAGGCTGAAGGGAGCACAAGTGGGAATCAGGTGAAAGCGCTGCCGTCTGTCTCCGGTAGAAAGAAGGAATCCGATGGTGCGTCCCGAGCGGCATTTTCATTGGCCAAGCACGATGAATACATAAAACTGAATTCTTTATTACCGGGAATGGCCGGTGATAATTCGAAGAATGAAGAGCAGACGTATGAGCCGAGGCATTACCTTCAGCACGAACTGAAGCTAGCGCACGAGCAGGCACGCAAGGCTGGCAAGAATGCTGTGATCAAACTGGGTGGTGCAACCATTACGATCGACCCCGCGCAGGGTCTGGTACAAATGGGAATGGGAAAATTTCAGTTACGTGAAGTGTCAAGCTTCCCACTTAATCACCATATTACTAAAGTTACGCTGGTACCCGAAATAGAGGCCCTGGTTGATAGAGAAGGCAAATCTAAAGTACTACGGTTGCAGGAGTTAATCTGGCAAACAACGCTGTATGCTGCACAGGGAAGAGTGCCAGCCGGGGTTGAGCTGGATACTCAGGTACAGCTGAGGCATTGGCCCAATCTGACGCGTCTGATGTTGACGTCGGGATCTGTCAGGATTTCTGCTTTGTGGGTGGTGCAACCCGCTTCCGTAACAGAAATAGCAACGCGATTGGGCCTGTCGGTACGTGATGTCGCTGTTTTTTATAGCGCAGCACACGCGCTGGGTCTATTTCTTACCAGGGGAGATACCAGGGAGTCAGAACCCAGGCCGGAGCCGGAGCCGAAAGTGCGCCGAGGTGGCGTGCTTAGAAGAATTTTACAACGCTTACGGGCATGAGTTTGAGTAGATTGAGCTAACCAAAGGAACAAGACAACAGGCATGAGTAACTACAAAATAATATTTTCCGGCCCGGTGGGGGCAGGTAAAACGACCGCAATTTCAGCATTGAGCGATTCGCCGATTATATCCACCAATGAGCAGGCGACAGATATGACGCGGGAAAAGAAACGAGAGACTACGGTGGCGATGGATTACGGTATTATGAAACTTGAAGGTGACGAACGTATTCACCTGTACGGTACACCCGGCCAGGAGCGATTTAATTTTATGTGGGAAATTTTGGTGGAGGGTGGTATCGGCCTGATATTGCTGTTGAATAACAATCGCCCCGACCCGTTTAAGGACCTCAAGTTCTTTCTTGATTCGTTTGAAGATTTTATTTCGGATACTGCGGTTGCCATTGGTGTGACACGAATGGATGAAGCACAGGTGCCGAGTCTTCCGGATTACCACGAATATCTTGAGACAGAAAATCGAAAATTCCCCGTATTCGAAGTTGATGCCCGCGAGCGCGCAGATGTGTCTTTGCTGGTAGAGGCTTTGCTGTATTCTCTGGACCCGGGTTTGGAGGCCTGAGCCATTATGATCAGATCAAAATTAAAAGAGGTAGCCTGAATGCTTGCACACAAGTTAAAAGATGAATCGCTTTTTCTCGCGCCTACGCCCGCTGGGGCGTATTTCAGCGTTTCCGGAGCTGAAGAAACGCCAGCCCGGCAGTTTCTGCAGTTTTTGCTCGCACAGAAAAAAGGCTTTAAGCTAAACGAGGAGAATTTGCAGAAAATGATGCCGGTAAAGGATTCCGGTGATGCGTCGGCCATGCTCACACACATGCAAAAACTGGGATGGGTTCAGGGCCTCGAGCGAGCACTTGAAGCCCCGACAGATCGGCTTGAAACCATTCTACCGGATATACTGTCGCAACTATCTGCTTCGAGTAAAGTGCTGTTGGCTGATGATCAGGGGTTTTATATTTCCTCCTGCGGGTTTCCCCACGAGACCGCGGAAGAACTTTCCGGACTGAGTGCGAGTCTGGCGAC
>JAAELZ010000797.1 GCA_024226105.1 Pseudomonadota bacterium
GGTCATCGCTTATTGCCCGGGGTCAAGCAGCTCTATCCAGTGCACAACACTTACATCGGCCCTTGTTTTCAGATGCTGTTGACAGCCAATATTGGCTGTGGCGATTATTTCAGGTGCGTGTTGCTGCAGCGCTTTAAGTTTATTGCTGCGCAGGCGGTTTGAAATCTCAGGCTGGAACAGCGAGTAGGTGCCCGCAGAACCGCAGCACAGGTGGCTGTCATTTACCGGAAGTAGATCAAAACCGGCGGATTTGAGGATTTTTGTGACTGTGCCACCAAGTTTCAAGCCGTGTTGCAGGGTGCAGGGCGGGTGAAAAGAAATCTTGCGGCCGCACCCTGTATCCGGGTTTAGCTGGTGCATATTTGCAGCCACGATTTCAGAAATATCTTTCGCCATGCCGGACACGTGTGCCGCTTTTTCTGAGTATTCGGGGTCTTCTTTTAACAGGAATCCGTAATCCTTAATGGTTACCCCACAACCGGAAGCAGTAAAAACAATGGCCTCAAGCCCGTCTTCTATTTGTGGCCACCACAGATCAATTCTCCGGCGCGCGTGTTGCAAGCCCATATCGTGGTCGCTGGTATGTAGACCCACTGCGCCACAACACCCGGCCTTACTTTCTTTAAGCAGCGAAATACCAAACGAATCGAGTACCCTGGCAGCGTTAAGATTTGTTTGCGGGCTTAGCGAACTTTGTACGCAGCCGCCCGGCACCAGCATTTTACGATTATGGCGTGCCGCTGGCCAGGGATCTTCGGGCAGGTTTTCCGGCAATTGTTGGCGAATGGCTTTGGGTAATAAACTGCGCCCACGCACACCCGTTTTGACCAGAGCATCAATTATGGGTGTCTGGACCAGTGTTTTTGCGACCGTTTTACGCCGTAGTGTATTTACCGCCGGGCGCGGCATGACCTGTTCAAGCAGCTTGCGTCCGGTCTCAAGCAGGCGGCCATATTGTACGCCCGAGGGGCAGGTTGTCTCACAGGCCCGGCACAATAAACATCGATCCAGGTGGGTGCGGCTCTTAACGGTTGCTGTGCCTTTTTCAAGTAGTTCCCTGATCAGGTAGATTCGTCCACGCGGGCTGTCGGATTCTTCGCCGAGTAGCAGATAGGTTGGGCAGGTCGCCGTGCAGAAACCACAGTGAACGCAATTACGTATGATTTCGGCAGCGGTCTGTGCTTCCTCCAGGGGGGCGAAGGGTTTTGCGAGTGTAATATCCATTTTCGTTCCGACAGGCTCTTATAATCCGGGGTACAGGCGACCGGGATTAAAGATTTCCTTTGGGTCGAAAGACTTTTTTAGACGGCTGTGGACAGCCGCCAGGCCCGGCTTGAGCGGGTGGAAAAACGCGGATCGATCACCTCCCAGGAGCAGGGTTGCGTTACCACCCAGCGCTTCAACCACCTGTCGAACGCGTTCGATGCCTAGCGGCGTTTTAAGATAGCGGCGCGCCCCGCCCCAGTCGGTCATTTGCTGACCAGCAAGAATCACCGGCGGTGAGGCAGGAGGAAGGTCGATGGCGACCAAGCTGTGTTGTGGGTCGAGTTCTTTGAACCAGGCGTGTTCAAAGTGGTTGATGGCTTGCCAGTACGAAGCATCCATCTTCGCTGTGGCATATGATTTTTGCAGCAGGGCGGCATCGCGGTTTACCGCCAGGCGACTCCCGGAAAGGCGTAGGCGTATCGCGCCAGGAAACCAGCTTGCAGCACTTAAGCTGGGCAGTTGTTTGCCAAATTCACAGAGCACTTTTATAGCGTCTGCTTCATTATCAAGGGCAAATTCCACGCTTAGCTCCTGTTCAGGTTTTGGAATGACCCTCAGTGAAATTTCCAATAACAGGCCAAGTGTCCCCATCGCGCCCGCCATCGGCCGGAACAAATCAAAACCGGCCACATTTTTCATCACCTGACCACCAAATTGCGCTAACTGACCTTTTCCGTTGATGATTTTTGTGCCAAGCAGGTAGTCGCGTACACCGCCACGATAAGGCCGGCAGGCACCGGCCAGCCCGCTGGCAACGGCACCGCCAAGAGTGGCGCCCTGTTCAGCAAAAGGTGGCTCAAAGCCGAGCATCTGGCCCTTTTTGGCCAGTGTAGATTGAATTTCAGCCAGGCTGGTCCCGGCGCGCGCTACGATCACCAGTTCAGCCGGATCATAATCGATGATCCCCTGGTTGTCCTTCACTGAAAGTGTCAACCCGCGTGGAAGACTACCGTAGAATGATTTGCTCGATGCGCCGCATATATTGAGCGCCTGGCCGGAGTGGTAGGCAGATTCAACGCGCTCGACCAGCGTTTTATATTGTTTTTTTGTCATGTGCTTAGAACCGCTCCAACTCTGGATGTGAAAGTTGGCCGTGATGAACATGCATCTTTCCAAATTCCGCACAACGAACCAGGGTGGGGATAGCTTTGCCCGGGTTTAGAAGGTTTTCGGGGTCCAGAGTTTTACGGATTGCTCTGAACTGTTCTAGCTCTGTATCGGTAAATTGCACACACATGCGGTCGACTTTCTCGAGCCCGACACCGTGTTCGCCGGTGATTGTGCCACCAACCGCAATACATAAATCCAGTATTTCACCACCCAGCGCTTCGGCTTTGTCAAATTCACCCTCAACCCCTGCATCGTACAGAATCAGTGGATGCAAGTTTCCGTCACCCGCGTGGAATACGTTGGCGACTCGCAAGCCATACTTCGTGGAGAAAGCCTCGATTTTCTGTAGCACCCTGGCCAGAGCCTTGCGTGGTATAGTGCCGTCCATGCAGTAGTAGTCGGGTGATAGCCTTCCGACGGCTGGAAAGGCATTTTTACGCCCGGACCAGAAGCGTATGCGCTCCGCCTCATCCCGGGCGCGCTGTATGTGGCTTGCACCGTGTTTTTTCAGCACGGTTTCTAATTTTTCAAATTGTGGCTCAATTTCTTCAGCAATGCCGTCGAGCTCACAAATTAACATGGCGGCAGCATCGACGGGATAACCGGCGTGTACAAAATCTTCGGCTGCACGAATCGCGGCATTATCCATCATCTCGAAACCGCCCGGGATAATGCCGCCTGCGATTACTGCTGCAACGGCTTCGCCAGCCTGCTGAACGTTTTCAAATGCGGCCATCACGGCGATGGCCTGTTCCGGCACGGGTAGCAATCTGACTACAACTTCAATGATCATACCCAGCATGCCTTCAGAACCGATAATGAGCGAGAGTAAATCATAGCCCGGCGTTTCCAGCGCCTCGCTACCGAAAGTCAGTATTTCGCCATCCAGCGTAACGATTTTGACCTGCAAAACATTGTGAACGGTAAGCCCGTATTTCAGGCAGTGCACTCCCCCGGCATTTTCCGCGACGTTACCACCGATGGTGCAGGCAATTTGCGAAGAAGGGTCGGGAGCATAGTACAGGCCCAGATCCTCGACGGCCTGGGAGATGGCGAGGTTGCGTACGCCCGGCTCTACCGTGGCAGTACGGTTATTTGCGTCAATTTTTATAATTTTGTTGAGCCTTGCAACGGACAGAACCAGGCCTTCCGGGTGGGGTGTGGCGCCCCCGGACAGGCAGGTTCCCGCGCCACGGGGTACGATGGGTGTATTACTATCCCGGCAAATTTTCATTATGGCCTGAATCTGTTCAACGGTTTCAGGCAAAGCCACCAGCCTTGGCATCTGCCGATAGCCGCTCAGGCCGTCACATTCGTAGGGTTTGAGCGAATCCTGGTCGGCAACAATACAGTGTCCCGGCAATACGTCGGCCAGTAATTTGTACAAAGGGTCGTGCTTACCGTTTGTTGGGTGCGGTGAGCTGTCAGTGGTAGTTTGATTCAATGTATAATGGGCGTAACGATGTTTGGAATGTAATATGAAGACCTATTCAACAGCTGATAAATTTATCATGGGTGTAGATCAGGCGCTAGTCTCAGTTTTTGGAAAACCACATACCACCGGGCGGGGCTACCCGGCGACAGGCAATAGTGATGAGTTGATTTCCGAGCAGGAAAAACAGCAAGCTGCCCGACTAATGCGGGTCAATCACGTAGGCGAAGTGTGTGCACAGGCCCTGTATCAGAGCCAGGCGATAACGGCGCGTAATTCTTCGACGCGCGAAAAGATGCAACAAGCATCCGCCGAAGAGAACGATCACCTCGACTGGTGCAAAAAACGGCTTGATGAACTGGGCGGTCATACCAGCCTGCTTAATCCGTTGTGGTATGCCGGGTCGTTCGCTATCGGCACGGTAGCGGGGCTTGCAGGCGATCGTTGGAACCTGGGGTTTGTTGCCGAAACCGAA
>JAAELZ010000798.1 GCA_024226105.1 Pseudomonadota bacterium
AACCTCGGAAAAAGTTCTGCGCATGGTGGACACGCTTGAAGAACTGGATGATGTACAGGCAGTATTTACCAATGCTTTGTATGCGGAAGGAGCGTAGCTAATCACAATCAAATCTATACAATGCGCGTACTTGGCATAGATCCGGGGTCCCGAATTACCGGGCTGGGCGTTGTCGAGCAGGTCAACGGCAAACTGGTGGGTGTGGCAAGCCAGGCTTTGCGCCTTGGAGGCGGCGCCCTGTCGGGGCGGCTGGCGCATATCTATACCGCGGTGAGTGAGTTGATTGAACAAACACAGCCGGATGTGGTGGCTATTGAACAGGTGTTCATGGCGAGCAATGCCAAAGCGGCGCTGACACTGGGACACGCCCGGGGTAGTGCAATGTGCGCGGCGGTAAATTCGGGTATGGAGGTATACGAATACAGCGCGAAGCAGATTAAGCAGGCAGTGGTTGGCACCGGCGGGGCGCAAAAAGACCAGGTTCAGCACATGGTTCGCGTATTGTTAAATCTAAGCAAAAACCCGCAACCAGATGCGGCTGATGCGCTGGCGTGTGCCATCTGTCACGTACATTCGGCAGATCTGGCCAATAAACTGGGCCTGGCGGCGCGGACAGCATGAGTGAGCAGGAATATGCGGGTTTCTGGGTCAGGGCGGCGGCATCACTTATTGATACCGTGCTGATATTGATTATTATCTGGCCAGTATTAAGTTTGATCTATGGGCCTCAATATTGGGAGGGTGAGGTTTCTTCGCTTAGCCTATTGGATACCCTCATTAGTTACGTTCTGCCTGCGTTGGCCGTTATTATGTTCTGGATATACAAATCAGCAACACCGGGGAAAATGGCCCTGCGGTTGTTAATTGTTGACGCGAAAACCGGTGAAACGCCTTCAAGGGCTCAGTTTATCGGCCGTTATGTTGCCTACTATGCTTCGGTTATTCCTTTTTTTCTGGGGTTTATCTGGGTGGGTATCGATAAGCGTAAACAGGGGTTTCACGATAAGCTTGCAGGAACCGTCGTGATCAGAAAGGAAAAAACAGCCGCCAGGAAAAAGGCTAAAACCGGATCTGAAGAGAAACAACCCCGAAACATGCAATCCGTGGAGCGACTTCATTAAATGATTGGTTATTTGCGCGGGAAAATCATCGAAAAAGAGCCGCCGGTTTTATTGCTGGATGTGTCGGGCGTGGGTTATCAACTCGAAGCTTCGATGAATACTTTTTATGCCCTGTCAGCCTCGTCTGAGCCGGGCGGCCAGGTGGCGCTGCACGTGCATACTGTGGTGCGAGAGGATGCATTTTTGCTCTACGGCTTTGCGAGTAAAGATGAGCGTGCATTGTTTCAGGCTTTGCTCAAAGTCAACGGAGTTGGTCCACGCGTGGCGCTAGCAATATTGTCGACGCTTTCAGCGGGCGAGTTTGCGCTGTGTATTCATCATGAAGATTCCGCCGCGCTGGTTCGGGTGCCGGGTATCGGCAAGAAAACGGCGGAGCGATTGCTGGTTGAAATGCGTGATCGTGTTCCTGCACTGGAAGGTGATGCGAAACAGGCCGCGGGTGCGATGCCAGGCTCTGCCGGATTGGCGATAAACGATGCGACGTCGGCGTTAATTGCGCTGGGTTTTCGTTCGGCCGATGCGAGCCGCGCGGTACGCGCGGTGCCGGATGCGCAGTCTGAAAGCAGCGAGAACCTGATACGCCTGGCGTTAAAAGCGTTATCAGCATAGCGATAGTTGATTAGTATGGAACACACGCATATTATTTCTCCCACACTGGAACACGATGATCTGGGTGAGCAGGGGATTGATCGCAGCCTTCGTCCGGTATCTCTGGGTGAGTTTACAGGGCAACCGAAACTCAAGCAGCAGTTTGAGATTTTTATTCAGGCTGCCCGTCAACGTCAGGATGCGCTGGATCATGTTTTACTGTTTGGCCCGCCGGGGCTTGGAAAAACCACGCTGGCGAATATCCTGGCGGCCGAAATGGGCTCAACGCTGCGCCAGACTTCCGGGCCGGTGATCGAAAAAGCGGGTGATCTGGCAGCAATGCTCACCAATCTTGAAGAGAATGACGTGCTATTCGTTGATGAGATACATCGTCTTAGCCCGGCGATTGAAGAAATATTATACCCGGCGATGGAAGATTATCGCCTGGATATTGTGATTGGGGAAGGTCCTGCCGCACGCTCGATTCAGCTTTCTTTGCCCCCGTTTACGTTGATCGGTGCGACCACACGAGCGGGTCTGTTGACTTCGCCCTTACGTGATCGATTCGGGATAGTGCAGCGGTTGGAGTTTTATTCGGCTGAAGATCTTGCGACGATTGTCGGACGCTCAGCATCCATTCTTAATGTTCGTGCAGATTCCAAAGGAATTGAGGAAGTGGCGAAACGATCGCGCGGTACCCCGCGGATCGCAAACCGCCTTTTGCGCCGGGTGCGGGACTACGCGGAAGTAAAAGGAGATGGCGTCATTACCGGCTCGTTGGCCAACGCGGCGCTTGAGATGCTGGAAGTGGACGAAACCGGCATGGATATGCTGGATCGTAATCTGCTTAGCGCGCTGATTTCAAAGTTTGACGGCGGCCCGGTCGGGGTCGACAGCCTGGCTGCGGCCGTTAGTGAAGAACGTGGAACCATTGAAGACGTGATAGAGCCTTATTTGATTCAGCAGGGTTATATCATGCGCACCCCCCGGGGGCGCGTGGCAACACGGCTTGCCTGGCAACACCTGGGGCTGACGATGCCGGATCAGGGCCAATCGGTGCAGGCGTCTATGTTTACGCCAGGTGACAAATGAGGTTAATCGGCTATTCACGCACTGTGGTGCAGACTCTCATGGCAAAGGCTTATTCTAATGAGTGGTAAATTTGTCTGGCCGGTGCGTGTCTACTACGAAGATACCGATGCCGGCGGGGTGGTGTATCACGCCAATTATTTGCGCTATATGGAGCGCGCACGTAACGAGTGGTTGCGCGATATGGGGCATCCGGTTGAGCAAATTGTCGCACAGGAGAATAAATTGTTCGTGGTGCGTTCGGTGGAAATGCAATTTGCTCGTCCCGCGAAGTTAAGCGATGATTTGAGTGTGAGTGCACAGGTGGTGCTCTCAAAAAAAGCCTCAATGCAGCTTAGGCAGGAAGTTCGCCGGGGGGCGGGAGAATCCGAAGAATTGCTGGTTTCAGCCGTGGTTGAACTGGCGATGGTGAACAGTGAAAGTTTCAGGCCGGTTCGCTTGCCTGCTTTTTTAACAATTTAATAAGAACGACTTAACAAGGCACTATTTTATGGGAGCAGATCAATCCATCATACATTTGATTCTAAATGCGAGTTTCATCGTTCAGCTGGTTATGTTGCTGTTATTGGCGGCATCGCTGGCTTCCTGGGCGCTGATTTTTAAAAAAACGTCTCATCTCAAACGGCTGGAAAAAAGTGCCGATGAGTTTGAAGATGATTTCTGGTCGGTCGGAGATATGAACCGCTTGCATCATGACTGGGGTGGTTCCGATGATAGTGTCGAGGGCATGGCGGCAATCTTTGTTGCCGGCTACCGGGAATACACGCGGCTGGCAAAAAAGGGCGACGTTGCGCGTAGTGAAATGCTCGATGGCGTACACCGGGCCATGCGCGTTGTTCTGAACCGGGAGGTTGATGAAATCGAGACACATCTTCCTTTTTTGGCTACGGTGGGTTCGACCGCGCCTTATGTGGGCCTATTTGGTACTGTGTGGGGCATTATGAACTCCTTTCGCTCGCTGGGTGCGATGAAGCAGGTCACTATCGCCACGGTTGCACCGGGTATTTCCGAAGCGCTGGTGGCGACCGCGATGGGTTTGTTCGCTGCGATTCCAGCGGTTATCGCCTATAACCGGCTGGCAACTAGTGCCGAG
>JAAELZ010000799.1 GCA_024226105.1 Pseudomonadota bacterium
ATCGGTTGGCGGCAAGACCGGGGTTAACCATGCCCTGGGGAAAAATATGATCGGTGCGTTTCATCAGCCTGAAGTGGTGATCATCGATAGTGATACGCTGAGCAGTCTCGATGCACGGCAATTCTCAGCAGGCCTGGCTGAAGTGATTAAATATGCACTTCTGGGGGATATCGGGTTCCTGCAATGGCTGGAAAATAACATGTCAGCGATCGTGGCACGTGATGAGCAGGCGATTACAACAATTATTGAGCGTTCCTGCCGGGCCAAAGCTGAAATTGTCACTGAGGATGAAAAAGAACAGGGTGTACGTGCCCTGCTCAATTTAGGCCATACTTTTGGACACGCAATTGAAAATGCCAAAGGCTATGGTGTGTGGTTGCATGGTGAAGCGGTCGGGTTGGGAATGCTTATGGCCGCAGACCTGTCTCGTCGTATGGGCATGATAAACATCGGTGATGTAGAGCGCGTGAGAAGAATTTTAGTTGCGGCAAGCTTGCCGGTGGAGGGGGTTGAGGGGGTTGATGCTAAGCAGCTAAGAGCCCTGATGAATGTTGACAAAAAAGTAAAGGCGGGTAAGCTCAGGCTGGTATTGTACCGGGATTTGGGACAGGCTGAAATTTTTGATGCAACGCCAGAACCTCTGATAATGAAAACCCTGCAGGGCTATATTCTATAAACAGGGTCAATGTGTTGTAATTTCCCTGTCGATTCGGTATTGTCGCGGCATATCGGAAAAGCAAACCAGATTAATATATGAAAAAACTATCCGCACTAGTGCTCATGCTGAGTGTTCTTTTGTCCGCCTGTGCACACCACGGTGCCGCCGCCATTTATAGCCACCCATCAGGAGCGGAAGTGATCGATGTGAAAACCGGGGTGGCTCTGGGAGTGACGCCGGTGAAGGTCTGGTGGAGAGATGACAGTATTTCGCGCAAATTTGTTAATATTCGCGTACAAAAAGAGGGTTATCGAGATAAAACGAATTCGTTTTGGGTGGATTTACGCCACGATAACCGCGAGACCGCGCTTGAAAATGCCCAGCCGGTAGAAATGATTCTGGACAAGGTTCAGTAAACCAGCATGAAGACTCATAGGTAATTGGATATCATAATGATCAGACACCTGAATTCGTATCTTAAGTGGCCGCCCTTGTTAGCGCTTATTGTTTTGTCAACAGCCTGCGCAGGTGGTTCGACGGTTGTTCCGATAACCATTCAGTCAGACCCTTTGGGGGGCCACGTAACGTACCAATTGCCATCCAGCGCAAAGGGCGGTTCCACCGACTGGATATATCTGGGTAAAACGCCGATTGATCTCAAGCAGAATGTCGATAAGAAGAAGCTCAAGGAGGCACAGGCATTTCGCGTTAAAATCTTCAAAGACGGGTACAATGATCAGCTTCGCGACTGGAGTGAGGAAGATATCGGGGCTGAAGTTAAGGAAAAAGGCCATATCTTCTGGAACCCGAAATTGGTGCCAAACGCCAGCTAAGGCCACACAAACTCTTGAATCAAGGCTGTCTTTCGAGGCGGCTTTTTTTGTGCCGGCAGTTTCCTCTCGAGATTTTTTGATCGGGAACCTTTGAAAAGCAGCTGCCTGGTATTTTTTAAACACGCGGGAACATCTTCAAATTGATAGTGTTCTTTAAGGGTTTAGTCCAGTAAAATAAAAGGTTCCGCTTTAATCAAGGCGAATGCGCGACAATGAGTTTATCTTTTTGTCGCCGCAATAAGCCTTGGCTGGTTAAGACATTTAGAGGATTGAATATGAAGAGTCGAGGTGCATTGCCTCCCCGGCAAGGGCTGTACGACCCTGTTAATGAACACGATGCGTGTGGCGTAGGATTCGTGGCGAATATCAAGGGCAAACAAAGCCATGATATTGTTCAAAAGGGCCTGACCATACTACAACGTCTGGAGCACCGCGGTGCGGTAGGCGCGGACCCTAAAGCCGGCGATGGTGCGGGTATCTTGTTGCAGATTCCCGATGCGTTTTTCCAGGACGTCGTCGGATTTGATTTGCCGGCTGCCGGGCAGTACGCGGTCGGTATGGTATTTCTGCCTGTTGATGAAGGTTTACAATCAGCAGCGCGCAGGCTGATCGAGCGAACAATTATCAAAGAAGGCCAGGTGCTCGCTGGCTGGCGCGATGTGCCGGTGGATAATTCGGACCTGGGTTACTCAGTAAAACCGACCGAACCGGCCATCAAGCAGGTTTTTGTAACACGGGGTGAGAACTGCTCAGATCAGGATGCCTTTGAGCGCAAACTGTTTGTGATTCGGAAAATAATTGAGAATACGCCTAAAGCGCGGGATGAAGCGGCGGATCAGCTCTATTTTACCTCGCTGTCTACCCGCATTATTAACTACAAAGGTATGTTGCTGGCCGATCAGGTGGCAACTTACTTTAGCGATTTAGTTGATGAGCGCCTGAAATCGGCGATGGCGCTGGTGCATCAGCGTTTTTCGACCAATACTTTTCCTACCTGGGAATTGGCGCATCCGTTCCGCATGATTGCCCACAATGGTGAGATCAATACCGTG
>JAAELZ010000800.1 GCA_024226105.1 Pseudomonadota bacterium
ATTCGAGCCGTTACCAAAGGTGTCAACCCGGCAGGCTTCCAGGTTTCGTCATTCAAACAACCCTCTAAACTGGAACTCGACCACGATTTCCTCTGGCGTAGTGCCATACGCCTGCCGGAGCGGGGCAGAATTGGTATTTTCAATCGAAGTTATTACGAAGAGACCCTGGTAGTACGCGTACATCCTGAATATCTCGGGGGGCAGAAATTGCCTCGCCAACCTGCTCTGGATACGCTCTGGTCTGAACGCTACAGCTCGATTGTCGAACACGAGCGGCACCTTGCCCGCAATGGCACAGTAATACTTAAATTCTGGTTAAACGTATCCAGGGAAGAACAAAAAAAGCGCTTCCTGTCGCGACTCAATGAACCTGCAAAATACTGGAAATTCTCAGCTGGGGATCTTAAGGAACGCGCTCTGTGGGATGATTATATGCATGCCTACGAAGATATGATAGATGCCACTTCCAGCAGCTTTGCACCCTGGTTTGCGATACCAGCAGATAATAAGCTATGGATGCGCGTACAGGTAGCGGACATCATCGTCAATACACTTAAAAGCCTGAATCTTGCCTATCCAACCGCGGATACAAGTTCATTTAAAGACTATAAGAAACAATTGCTGGCCGAAACCTGAAGGTTGCGACCGAAACTCAACGTAAAACAGGCCAAGGTGAGCAATTCGAACAATACATCACTGGTAAAAGAGCTGATTCAGGTCATCGGAGAAAATCATGTACTCACTGACGACGATCGTACCACCCCATTTCTGATCGAACAACGCAGCCTGTTTGAGAGCAAATGTTTAGCCGTCATCCAGCCTGGAAATAACCGCGAGGTAAGCGAATGTGTCAGGCTTGTTGGTGCTCACGGAACTAGCATTGTTCCCATAGGAGGCAACACCGGTTTATGCGGTGGCGCCGTATCCCATGCGAATCAGATCGTTTTATCCACTGCAAGGCTTAACCAAATTCGGGAAGTAGACAAAATCAATAATTCGATCACTGTCGAGGCAGGCTGCATACTTAGCAATGTGCAAAATACTGCGGCGGAACATCAGCGACTCTTTCCACTGAGCCTGGGAGCAGAAGGTAGCTGTCAAATCGGTGGTAATCTTTCCACCAATGCGGGCGGCATCAACGTACTGCACTACGGTAACACGCGCGATCTTTGTCTGGGTATCGAGGCTGTGCTGCCCAATGGTTCGATTTTTTCAGATTTGGGAGCGCTCAGGAAAGACAATACCGGCTATTCCTTGAAACACCTGCTCATCGGAGCGGAAGGGACGCTCGGCATAATTACCGCTGCCACGCTTAAACTATTCCCTGAGCCGAAGGAGTCTGTGACTGCTTTGGTTGCCCTGCCGTCTGTTCAGGCGGTAATACAGCTATATAACCAGATACGCGAGCTTAGCAGCGATCGCGTCACCACATTTGAGCTCATTCCACAAATCGCAATCGAGTTGACCGCCCGGCATTTTCCAGAACACCCTGCACCTTTTGACCAGGCCTATCCCTGGCAGGTTCTGGTCACGCTGCACAGCACTGGACTGGATGCTGATTTTTCTGAACAGTTTTCTAATTTTCTGGCAACTGCTTTCGAGCAAAATCTGATCTGTGACGCGCTGATCGCACAAAATGTATCACAGGCCAGACATTTTTTAGCGCTACGTGAGAAGCTGGTCACGGCACAAAGGTTTGAAGGAGTCAGTATCAGCCACGATATTTCTGTGCCCATTTCCCGTATACCGGAACTAATCGCACGCTGTTCAGCTATCGTAGAAAAAATCGCGCCGGGGGCAAGGCCCTACCCGTTTGGACACGTCGGCGACGGAAACATCCATTACAATATCTGCCAGCCTGAAAATGCAGATGGTGAGGCATTTTTAGCAAAACGCGCAGCTCTAAATGAAGGCGTGCTGGATATCGTCGACAAGCTGGGCGGCTCCTTCAGCGCTGAACACGGCATTGGCATACTAAAGAGAGATTTGATCCCACGCTATAAAGGTGAGGTTGCGCTTAAGCTCATGCACAGCATCAAGCAGGCTATCGATCCAGATAATATAATGAATCCAGGGAAGGTGCTCGCGGACTGAACTTTCCAGCCCTGAGGAAATACACAATCTGATCAATCACTTCTGCATCACGCATAATAAAGGTATGCCCTGATTCGACCACCAGAAAATCCTGCATTTCCGCGAGTTGGGCTCGCTCAACCGAAACCTTGCCATCGTCCGCTCCCGGAATAATCGGAGAGAACCAGGGATCAGATGTAAAGTTACCCGCAATAACCCCAATTTCTCCCGCAATCGGTTGCAACTGATTGGGCAGGCTATCCGGGCCTGTACCCAGAACCATTCCCGCCGGCCCCATTGCATAGGAATACAGACTGTATTCATCCAGCGCATCGACCACTTCACTGCCCTGATTTGGGGGTGCGAGCATGACAATACGGCCCAACTTCTCGATTTCTCCATCCTGCAGATAAAATCGAACCAGAATTCCACCGAGTGAATGCGTTACAAAATTTACTTTTTCCGCTTGTTTATGCGCGCAGAACTCAAGCCCTTCTCCTATGGCGGTTGCTGATAATACCTCAACCGACTCCGACCTGGACGCATAACCCTGATTCCAGACAAGATAACCTTCATCCTGCAAGCGATCTTCAATTTTTGACATTGAGCGCTCGGTTCGCCCCATACCGTGCAAAACGATCACACATTCACCTGTTTCAGCCGCAACTACAGGAAGCGTCTCCGCCAACAGGTAAATAAATACAGCAAGAAATCGAATTGAATACATAAAAACAGCACTATATTGAAGTCGTTGCGAGCGACACGCGTCGATTTGCTCCTCGCAACAACAGCCTGGATTAATCGGGTACGACCCGGGAAATGAAGGCCTTTTTGTGGTTGGCAGTAGAGACACCGCCCGCAATTATAACTTATGCTTAGGCAAGCTCCAAAACTCCTGGTTAAAACTGATCCTAAGCAGAGTTTTACCAAATAGCATACAGGCTACGATTTACTCAGATACTGACTATCTGGGATAGCCTGTCCTTTCCGATAGGGGAAGTGACATAAGCCGCATAAACAGGGAGAATTCGCTCACTAACTATTTGGATCTAATATTCACACGAGGTAAACGATGTCAATTGAAGTAAATGGTATGACCCTGGAAACAGATGAAAGCGGTTATCTGGCAGAAATCGGTGACTGGAACGAAGAGGTGGCACTGGCCATTGGAGCGGCCGACCAACTGGAAATGACAGATCAGCATATGGACGTTGTGCGTTATTTGCGCTCTGAGCATGTCGATAATGCGGGCAATGAACCCAATGAGCGCACTATTATGAAAGACATGGGCAAAGTCTGGGGCAAAAAGCCTTCGAGCAAGGATATGTATACCTTGTTCCCCGGAACACCCAGCAAGCAGGGGCGTAAAATCGCCGGGCTGCCCAGGAGCACGCGTAAAGGCGGTTATTGATCTGCTGATATCTACTAAAAGGAAAAAAGGCCCGCGTTTAGCGGGCTTTTTTTATTCGAACCGGGACTGAAGTCCCGCTTCCTTTTCAGCGCCCCTCTTTGGTAAAAGAGGGGCTGGGGGAGATTTAGGGAAGCATGCTACACACAGCAAATCCCCCTCTATCCCCCTTTGACAAAGGGGGAAGTGTAGTTAGTCGCACCTACTGAACCGTGAAACTCGGCTGGTCTTTTAGCTCTTCCGCCGTCGGCTTGCGCACCAGGGGATGATTCGCATCGATGGTGATTTTTCCGTCGGTAATCTCGATGGCGCGAAAATGTAGGGTCTCACCCTTGTCATTTTGCATATCCAGCTCTGCGCCAACAAATCGATGCTCTTCCGGAGCAGCGTCCGTTCAAACTAAAACGGGCGTTGTAATCCAACGCCCGTAATTGGTAGCCATTTTATCATCCTGATGAAAATGATTGGCCTATGAAGCAGGAGATTAGCGCTTTCGTAGTTCCTTGATTTTTTCGATAGAGCGTAGCTGAGCAACAATTTGTGCAAGCTCTGCTTTCGCGCGTGCATAATCCATTTCAGAACCCTGATCCTTCATTGCATCTTCGGCCCGTTTCTGAGCTTCTATTGCTTTGGCTTCATCGAGATCATGCGCGCGGATCGCCGTATCGGATAAAACCGTTACGATATCCGGCTGGATTTCCAGAATACCGCCGGAGATAAAGAAAAACTCTTCTTTGCCCTCTTCGGTCTGCACCCGTACATCACCCGGCTTAAGCTGTGTAATCAAAGGCGTATGACGCGGCGCAATACCGAGTTCGCCCATGATACCCGGTGCAAACACCATGGTACCCCGCCCTGACCAGATATTCTCTTCTGCGCTTACGATTTCTACTTGGATGGTTGCCATGGTATTGACCTGTTTTTACATATCCTTGGCTTTTTCGATCACTTCATCGATACCACCAACCATGTAGAACGCCTGTTCAGGCAGATCATCATGATCACCGTTTACGATGGCTCTAAAGCCTGAGAGTGTGTCTTTCAACGAAACGTATTTACCCGGAGAACCGGTGAAAGTTTCCGCCACGGTAAACGGCTGAGACAGGAAGCGCTGAATCTTACGCGCCCGACCCACGTCGAGTTTGTCTTCTTCCGACAGTTCGTCCATACCGAGGATTGCAATGATGTCCTGCAACTCTTTGTA
>JAAELZ010000801.1 GCA_024226105.1 Pseudomonadota bacterium
AAACCGCTTTTTTTGCGCTTGTCACCAAAATGCGCAATGATGGTTGCTTTAGCCGGCATGGAAAAACCGTTGCCTGTCGGGGCCGGTTCAATTTTTCGGGGTTCCGGTGGTTTGTTTTTGATTGCCTGCAGGCGTTTTTCCTGAGCTCGTTTGCGCGCAGCACGCGCTTTTTGTCGTTGCGCTATTTCTGCCAGCAAGGTTTCAAGTTTGGCTTTACGCAGGCGTAAATAGTCTATTTCCTGGCGGTTGTTTGTGATGGTTTTATCCATTTCCTGAACCATTGCCAGGCGGTTCTTTTTAAGCTGGCCCAAATATCGTTGATCTTCCTCAAGTGCGGTGACGAGTGTCTTGAGTTGCACACGCTGTTGATGCAGAGCGCTATTTTTTATCTCCAGTTGTCGTTGCAGGCTTTGCAATTCATCCAGCTGGTTCTGGCGTGCGCTCGACAGGCTGCGTGCGTAGTGATTTAAGCGGGCCATATGTTGTGTGCCTTTTTGTGACAGGGCGACCTTGAGTCCACCCTGACGGCCCATAAGATAGGCGGATCCAAGTAGTTTGGCGAGGCGTTGTTGAGCGCGTTGAAAGTCCTGCTCTACGTTATCGCGTTCGGCTTCAAGAAAGCCGGCCTGCTTATTCAGGGTTTTGACTTTACTGCGGGTCTGGTCAAAACGTAAGGTGCGTTCGGTAATTTGCTTTTCGATCGATTGAATGCCTTTAAGCGTTTGCGCTCGCTTCTTCGTTGTCACAGCCAGGGTTTTTTCTGTCTGCTTAAGCGAGCTGTCGATTTGTTTGAGTTCCGCTTGAGTTTGTGCCATGGATGGCGATGCGATGCCGTTTACCAGGCCTAAAGATATATATGCTATAAGCCGGGCCGGTTTTGTGAATACAACAATTTCCATGGCTGAGTGCGCAATAGATGCCCAAAAACGTATCATTAGTGTATAATTCAACATGAATATACAAATATTACGAATTAGGTGTTTTGTTTGCCAGTGCGGCGGAAGAATGCATGATTACCAAATTTGATATATAAAATCGTGGTGGGCCTGATTAGCTAAGCGTTGAATACTAATCAAGTCGCTGACTTCCTTCAAGCACTTGACGTTTTTTGGAGAGATAGAGACGTATGACAGAAATCAATCATCTGAATTTTAATGAGGCTGATTTATTCATTGATAATGAGTCCGATATAAATCAGGCTTCGCGTGCGCTAAAAGCCATGGGGCACCCGCTGCGCCTGAAAATCCTTTGTATCCTGGCCAGCCACAAAGAAGCCAGTGTTCAGGATCTGGTGGATTTTGTAGGGACTTCACAAAGTAATATTTCCCAACACCTTTCTATCCTGCGGGAAAAAGGGGTGCTCGATTCGCGTAAAGATGCGAATAAAGTTTACTATCACATCATGAACGATAAAATCGTAAACCTGATGGGTTCGATGAAAGACGCGTTCTGCCACCACGAAGAGTAAGCGGGTTCGACCGGGTTGTTTTAACCTGGAATGGGTCATATTCCGGAATTCCCCTTATCCGCAGCATATTTTCAAGGTATTTGTTACGAGCATTGCTATAATCCGCGGCCTTGGCGCAGCTGTCCATATTGCCGGCTTAGGTGTTATATCCGGAAAATGCAGCTTATCCCCTCAAATTAACTATTTAATTGTTGGACTATTTCCGTGGATATCGAATTCCTTAGCCAGAACTGGCATCTAGTACTTACGCTGGTTTTTATCCTGGCACTGCTGTTTCTTGAGCCCTAT
>JAAELZ010000802.1 GCA_024226105.1 Pseudomonadota bacterium
ATATCACTTTGCGCCAAGCATAGCCAAAAAGTAAGTTGTTCGCAAATAAATATAACTAATTGCGGCAGGGGTACATTGAATGATTACTCTTTCCGGCCAGTCTACAAATCAAAATTGTCCAGCTGGCGTTTTTCTTCTTCTAACTTTTTGATCAGTCCATCAATGCTGGCAGTCAGGTATTCAGAGCTGTCCGGGTAGGCTCGCTTAGCCTGCTGATGTAGCAGGCTAAGGGCTCGCGTATACAAGCCGATGTTTCCAAGTTCCTGAGCTTCAATAAAGATGGCGTTGAGTATTTTTCCATCGGCGGCATAGGCCCTCGCCAGCATACCGTAGGGCCAGTCAAATTCCGGCCGGTGGCGAATCGTTTTGCGCAGTATGCGAATGGCGGCAGGGTTATCACCGTTGTGTATCAGCGCCTGCGTATAACCTTTAATATGAGCGGGATGGGACGGGTCGGATTGATATAGCTGATGGTACAGGTTTACGGCGAACGAGAAATCTCGTGACGCTTGCGCCAGCTCGGCTTCGGCCAGCAGATACAGGGGGTTCTTCGGTGCTTCGCGTCGTAGTTTCTGTAGTGTAGTAACCGAATTTTTGAACTCTTCATTTCTAAAATAGGCAATGATAAGCCCATATCTTGCGATCTGTTTTTCTCTGGCGCTCGCCAGATTATTGTCCAGGATGTGCTCAAATCGTTTAATGACCGCATCCACCGGCTTATTGTACAAGGCCAGGGTGCGGGCCTGGGCATGATGGTAATCCAGCCTGTCTGCAGGTGTGGGCGGGATATCAACAGCGGGCTTCAGACGGCTTGCGCGGCTACGTCCATCTGCAATTCGATCGCTGTTAACCGGGTGAGTGCTCAGAAACTCAAGTACCGAGCCGCCGTAAAGGCGACTCTGGTTTTCAAGCTGGCTAAAAAAAGACGGCATCGCCTCCGGGTCATAACCCGCCGCCGCGAGTATATTCATGCCGGTTGCATCCGCTTCTCTTTCAAAGGTTCTGCTGTAGGAGAGTTGATCTGAAGCTACGGCTGCCCGGGTTGATAGTATTGCCGCTGTGCCTGCCTGACCTCCCAGCAGGAGGCCGCCAATCATCGCCGCTGTTGCGGGCAGGGTCAGTTGTTTGCTGCGCTCGATAGATCGGGAAATATGCCGTTGGCTCTGGTGGCCAATTTCATGCGCGATGACGGAGGCAAGTTCAGCTTCATTGCGGGTATTTTCAATCAAACCCGTGTTGACGGTGATATATCCACCCGGCACCGCAAACG
>JAAELZ010000803.1 GCA_024226105.1 Pseudomonadota bacterium
CGAACCAGGTGGGTAAAGAACAGTGATTTGCCTGGGGGCACAGCATAAAAAATGTGTTTCCACCACTGCGATGGCGCAAACAGTGCATCAAATTTGTCCCGTCTGCTCTCCAGCCTGGCAATTTTTGACAATGGCATAAACCCCTTGCCAATTTGAGAGGGGTTCCATTGCCCGGTATCAAATTTGATCAGTTTCTCCCAGAGTGCCGCCGGTAGCGGAATCATGGCGTGAATACAGCGCAAAGCATTGACGGTATGGGGTTGAGTCCTTTCCAGTGTTGGCCAGTCTATCTCGTTGGCAAAGTAGTCGGCATAAAGTACCATATCAACCATTGAGCCGAGTTTGATCACATCGGCAGGCTCAAATGTATGAAAACACAGATGTTTTAGCATATCTGAATGTCCGAATGCGTAGGCTGTTTTCCCTGCAAAATCGAATGATTGTAGTTGATTCTCCAGTGTTTTAAGGGTGATTGAAGTGTCGACATCGCCGGAAAGGGCATCGTGATGAATCTCCAGGCTGATCGTGAAACCATCCTGTAAGCGTGTGGAGTTGGGCAGGTGATGGTGCTCAAACAGGTAACCCGACGCGTAATCCTCGTTCGTGAAATCGATTTCACGGAGCAATTTTTGTGCCTGTAAGGCATTTTCGCTATCGACCAGCATATCTATGTCCCGCATCGGGCGCAGCCAGGGCGGGTCGTAGATCAGATTTGCCAGTGCGGCGCCTTTTAAAAAAGCGAAGGCGATGTTATGCCGGTCGAATAAATCGATAACCTCGGCTAACACGATACGCCGTGCAGCGAGGACTCTTTTATGACGTATGGTCAGTGCTTTTAACTGCAGGTCAAGCTTGCGTGGCAGCTTGATTTCATCATTGGCTGACAACCGCCCCAACATGACGGATAAACCGTGTCTTTCAGCCTCTGAGGCAAGTTCCTGCCAATCTTCGATTAAAG
>JAAELZ010000804.1 GCA_024226105.1 Pseudomonadota bacterium
AGGCCGCCGGTGGCACAGTATTTGATTGCCAGTTACAGCCCCTGCGTTATAGTAAGCAGGATATCTTGAACCCCTGGTTTATCGTGGCGGGCGATACCCGGGTAAATTACCACTGCGAGGGCGTGTCTATTCCCGCTCTTTAACCGTTTTTCTGGCTTTATGCCGGTCGCGAAAGCGGCGTAACCAGGTCATGATCGACAGATAACCACGTCGAGCCCATCTAAAATCGGGTGCGAGTACCAGCAGGCCCAGCGGTATCATCCAGAAACCCAGGACAGGCAAAAACCCGAGTACGCCGCCGACCATCAGGCCAATCCCGATTACCCAGCGCATTGAAAAATGCAAACTGTGCATTTTCTGGTTCAATTTTCGGAGTTTTCGATGCATAGATAAATTGACTAAACAGGGTAGGCCGTGCAGAAAAATGACAATCAGGATGAATTATCCTGCCCGGCTTGTACTACAATATCGGGTGTTCACTCTTAAATTACAAGCGATATGCTCCAATTTAGCAAAATGCACGGTCTGGGTAATGATTTTATGGTTGTTAACGGTATCTCGCAGCGTTTTGATGTCGCAAGCGTTGACCTTGCGGGCCTGGCGAATCGTAAAACGGGTATCGGCTTTGATCAGTTATTGCTGGTTGAGCCTCCAACGCAGAAAAATACCGCCTTCAAATATCGAATATTTAATGCGGATGGTTCTGAAGTCAGCCAGTGTGGTAATGGTGCACGTTGCTTTGCGAAGTTCGTGAAGGATCAGGGGCTGACGGAACTGGATGATTTCTGGGTGGAAACCAATACCGGAAGGATCAGGTTGAGTGTATTGGCGGATGAACAGGTCAGGGTAAATATGGGCGTCCCGCGCTTTGAGCCTGAATTTGTTCCGCTCGCGGTTGAGACTGAGCAGGCGCGCTATGCTGTGGTTTTTGAGGATAAAAGGTGGCAATTCTCGGCGCTTGAAATAGGCAATCCACATGCGGTGTTTGAGGTGAATTCCATTGCGCAGGCGCCGGTCAATACCCTGGGACAATTTCTACAGTCGCATGAGCTTTTTCCTGAACGTGTGAATGCGGGTTTTTTTGAGCGCGTTTCAGAGGCTGAAATTAACCTTCGTGTATTCGAGCGCGGTGTAGGTGAAACCCGGGCCTGCGGTAGTGGTGCCTGTGCGGCCGTGGTTGCCGGACACCGTCTGGGATTATTATCAGGCCGGGTGCAGGTGAATCTGAGTGGCGGGTCATTGCAAATTGATTATGCGGGTGAGGGTGAGCCAGTTTTTCTGTGCGGCCCGGCGACCACCGTGTATCATGGAAACCTGGAAGCCAAACTTTAATACAAATTCAGGCGTAAGCAGAGATGTCAGGAAAAATCAAAAAAAAATCAGGCAACCAGATAGACGAGGCACAAATTGTCGCGTGGTTGGCGGAAAGCCCGGATTTTTTCACCCGGCATCCCGGTAGTTTGTCATCAATGGAGTTGCCTGTTGATTCCGGCACGGCAATTTCTTTACATCAGTATCAGGTACGTGTGCTACGGGAAGAAAAAGTAGAGCTAGTGCAGAAACTTGGAAGCCTGCTCAAGAATGTTAAAACCAATCATAAGATACATTCGGATCTTCTGGGACTGGCGGGCAGCATGGTATCGCTTGCCCGAGAAGGTGCAAAGACACCCGCGTATCTTGCACTAATTAAGCAGCATTTTGCACTATTAGATGTAAAGCTGATTGACAAAACCGGGTTTCCTGAAGCATTCAAAATATTGGTATCGCTCGTGGGAAAAGCGGATAGCGCTTGCAATGATAAGCCGGATGCGGCCCTGCGGAGCCTGCTCTTTGAAGCCAACGCCGCCAGGGTTTTGTCGATTGCTGTGGTACCGGTTAAACATGGCAGGAAATGTCACGCCTATCTGGTGCTGGCAGCGGATGATGAAGAGCGATTCAAACCGGGTATGGGAGGGGAATTCCTTAAATTGCTGGCACAGTTGGTGTCCAGCCTTATTGATGATGCCCGCTAGTTTTTCGGTGGAGTTTAAAGCCTATCTGCTCTCACTTGAGCACGAGCGCCAGGTGTCGGCACATACTGTGCAAGGCTATCAACGTGATCTGAGCAAGTTACAAGATTTTATTGAACAACAAAACACAGGTGGTTACGAGACATTAAGCCCGGCTATAGCGCGTCAATTTCCTGCACGTTTGCACGCATCGGGCCTTGGGGGTAAAAGCATCCAGCGGGCGCTGTCGGCAGCCCGTGGTTTTTATCAGTTCCTGATTGAATCAGGCAAGGCCAGCAACAACCCTTTTATTGAAGTCCGTGCACCCAGGGCACAAAAGAAGTTGCCGGACACCCTGAATGTTGATGAGATTGAACAGCTACTATCAGCAATGCCTGAAAATGCTCTGGGGAAACGCGATAAAGCAATCATTGAGTTGATCTATTCTGCGGGAATGCGTTTATCCGAACTGACCGGGGTGAATGTTATTGATGCCACGCGTGCTACCGATATGATCAGCGTAACGGGCAAAGGCAAGAAACAGCGCCTGGTGCCGGTGGGGCGTAAGGCGAAAGAGGCGATAAAGGATTGGCTCAGCATTCGTTCCAGCCTGGCCAATGCCAACGAGGCGGGTTTGTTTGTCAGTCAGCGTGGGACGCGTATCTCTGCTCGTACCATTCAGGCGCGCCTGGAGTACTGGTCGCGACGCAGCGGCCTGAATCGTAAATTGCACCCGCATATGTTGCGGCATTCTTTTGCCAGCCATATTCTGGAGTCGAGCGGAGATCTGCGTGCGGTCCAGGAATTGCTGGGGCACGCTAATATTTCTACCACACAAATTTATACACACCTGGATTTTCAACACCTGGCACAGGTGTATGATAAGGCGCATCCGCGCGCGCGAAAACGATAAGCAGGCAATTTCCGTTGTGAGAAAAACATACATTACTTTGGCCGTACTGATTATTCTGGGCACTATCGCGGCCTTGTACGGTCAACATGTGGTTGTTCGATATCCGCGTTTTACCAGCGACCCTGCATTGCGCCCTGCCCACCTGGTACTTGATGTCGGCTTGAAAATTGAAGCCAATGGCGCCTACCTTAAGGAAGAAATGGAGGCAAGGTTTCGTGCTTTTCAGCCTGATGTGAGCCTGCAAGTGAGCAGTGAAGGACAAAGCGTCAAGCGGGTTTTGAGGCTTGAAAATATACACCCGGAGGCTGTTTTTTCCCATACAGGAGAAAGCCACGCTCAGATACTGGAGAGTAAACACGGTTTATTCAGAGAAGTTAAGCTCATTGGGGTGCAGCCAGGTGAAGTCGTAGATCTGTTGTGGAAATTTCCGCAAAAGCCGGCCTATCGATTTGTAGCAATTGGAGATACCGGGGGGGATGAGGAACTGAGTTGGGGGTTGATCCGGGCAAGTGAGTTAGGCGCAGATTTTGTGCTGCATATGGGGGATGCCTACTATGATGAATCGGAGTTCGGAGGCATTGCTACACGGATGAATGAATCAAAAATCCCG
>JAAELZ010000805.1 GCA_024226105.1 Pseudomonadota bacterium
GTCGGTGGTGATTTTAACGACTGGCTGTCGCGCTTGCGCGCTTTATGTGTTGAAGCTATGGGTTTGCACTGCGCCACCGACCGGGAAACGGAGAAAGGCTACACTTCAATGAAAACCTACCCCTCTTTCTCTCCACGGGGCGGCCTCGACAGAATCTACTACCGGGGCAACATAAAGCTGGTTTCGGTAAAGAAATGCCGCCACCAAACGGCAAAAGTGGCCAGTGATCATTTGCCTGTGATCGCCGATTTTGTACTGAAGGAAAAGTAAACCACGAATCTTAACCTCATCACGATTTGTGGAGTGGCCAATAGAATATTAGTTGGCGCCCTGTTGTCAACTCAGCTGAAAAGGATGCTATTTTTTCCCTCAAATTTGATCCAGGTCATATCCAAAATTATTTCAAAAAGATACAATTCTTAAATTGTAATGCGAATCATTATCATTTATGCTTAGCGGCAGACAAACTAATTCCGAATTGACTATGCTTAACCAAATGCAAACTGGCAGCCATAGCACTGTTAGCAATATCACCGGCGGTAAAGATATGCTGCGCAAGTTAATGAGCCTGGGCATCAAAACCGGTTCCGAGGTTGAACTTCTACACCATCGCGGTAAAGGCGTGGTTGTTCGAAGTAACGGCACACGTATCGCAATCGGCGAGAGCATCGCGCAGCATATTGAAGTATCTGAAACACCGATAAACCCAATCGCGTTATAAGGCTATGCCGTGTTGTAAGCAGCAACCCCCCGAGGTCGGGAAACTCGAGCACGAACTCAGCATCGCGCTAGCCGGAAACCCCAACTGCGGAAAATCCGCTTTATTCAACGCATTTACCGGCATTCGTCAAACCACGGGTAACTGGCCCGGTGTCACGGTCGAACGCAAGGAAGGTCGTTTCACACTGGATGGACAAACGATCAGGGTTATCGACCTGCCCGGCATATATTCCCTGGATGCTGCCTCCCTGGATGAGCGCGTAACCAGTGATTACCTGCTGTCCCGGGATGCTGACGTTGTTATAAACGTCGTCGACGCAAGCAACCTGGAGCGTAATCTGTATCTTACCGTGCAGTTGATGGAGATGAATGTACCGGTCATTGTGGTGCTGAATATGATGGACGTTGCACGCAAGCAGGGTATCTCCATTGATATGGAAAAACTCTCCAGTGAACTGGGTTGCCCTGTCCTGCCGGTGGTCGCGATCAGCGGAGAAGGTCTGGATGAGGTCAAATCCGCTATCCGATCAATCGATGCGGGTGCCGCAAGCGGATATTCGCTGGCACACGACGAAGTCGTGGAACAGGCTGTCGCTACCCTGCGCGAACAGCTTGACGTTTCACTCGACCGTCATCAGACCCACTGGCTGGCACTGAAAATGCTGGAAGGTGATCGCCACGCCATGGCGCAGGCCCCACACGAACTTCACGACGAAATTGACAGCTTAAGGCTCACCATCGCCGAACGCGTAGGCGAGGATGCAGATATTCTTATTGCTGATACCCGGTACAGCCATGCCCATACGCTTGCTGCACATGCTATAAAGGAAAAAGGCAAGGCTGGTCGTAACCTCACTGACCATATCGACCGCATTGTATTAAATCGCTGGCTGGGCATCCCCATTTTCCTGGTGGTGATGTATTTGATGTTTTTGTTTTCGATTAATATTGGCGGTGCATTTATCGATTTTTTCGATGGTGTAGCAGGCGCAATATTTGTCGACGGTTTTGCGCAACTGCTCACACAAATCGGCATGCCGGAATGGCTGGTTGTTCTGCTGGCAAACGGTGCGGGCGCCGGGGTACAGATTGTCGCCACCTTTATACCGGTGATAACCGGGCTGTATCTATTTTTGTCTTTTGTGGAGGACTCTGGCTATATGGCTCGCGCTGCCTTCGTCATGGACCGCGCCATGCGTACCATCGGCCTGCCGGGTAAGGCGTTTGTGCCAATGATTGTCGGTTTTGGCTGTAATGTCCCCGCCATCATGGCCACGCGCACCCTTGAGCGTGAACGCGAGCGCAAACTGACCATGCTCATGAACCCGTTCATGTCCTGCGGCGCACGTTTGCCGGTATATGCTCTGTTCGCAGCCGCCTTCTTCCCCAGCAATGGTCAGAACCTGGTATTCGCGCTTTATATCATCGGCATACTCGCCGCCATCGGCACCGGCCTGATCATGAAACGCACACTACTACCCGGGCAAAGTACCGGTTTCATGATGGAATTGCCGCCCTACCACATGCCCAGTTTGCGAGGCGTTTTACTGCGCACCTGGGATCGCGTCAAACTTTTCCTGAGAGAGGCCGGCAAAATTATCGTCATCATGGTGATGGTTATCAACACGCTTAACTCGATTGGCAGCGACGGTACATTTGGCCATGACAATACCGATCAGTCGATTCTCGCCACGGTGAGTAAAAGCCTTACCCCCGTGTTCGCGCCATTGGGGATACAGCAGGATAACTGGCCCGCCACATTGGGTGTATTCACGGGAATCCTGGCCAAAGAGGTGGTGGTCGGGGCACTGGATTCAATCTATACACAGCTTGGGATGGAAGAAGGCACGCAACAGCAATCCGAGTTTGATCTGCTGAATTCCCTGAAAGAAGCAACGGCAACCGTTCCGGCAAACCTTGCGGAAGTCGCGAACTCCTTACTCGACCCTCTGGGCCTGGATGTCGGTGACCTGTCCTCTTCGGATGTTGCCGCCGAAGATCAGGGTGTGAATGCCGGCATATTTGGCGCCATGGCCAGCCGCTTTGACGGTAAAATTGGTGCCTTCGCCTACCTGCTGTTTATCCTGCTCTACTTTCCCTGTGTCGCGACCATAGGCGCGATCTCCAGGGAGGCTGGATTCGGCTGGGCGATGTTTGTAGGCGCCTGGACCACCGGCGTCGCCTATACGGTCTCCACCGTGTTTTACCAGGGCGCCACATGGGCGCGCCACCCGGCCAGTTCATCCGCATGGATCATTGGTTTATTAGTGGTTTCAAGTTTCATTTTCCTCGCCATGCGTCGCTGGGCGCAAAGGGATATCTCAACCTCGATTGAAATCACACAATCATGAGCATACTTCGGGATGTTCGTGACTATCTGGAGCAGCATCAGCGCGCCAGCCTGAACGACCTGGCAATCCATTTTCAGACCAGCCCTGACGCCATGCGCGGCATGCTCGATCAATGGATAAACAAGGGCAAGGTCAGGCAGTGTCCTGCCTCCGCCTGTGCATCATGCGCCAGGGGGTGCGCATCTGCACCGGGTGATAGCTACGAGTGGGTTACAAAGTTTGATTGATGTTGTTACCTGCAAGGGCAATTCGCGGGCTTTAACCACATCCTACAGGCAGGTACTTCCCTGCCACTGCCCCAACCAGGCCAATAGGACGAGAAATATCAGCGTTTAGCGTAATATTGGTTTAATCAAAAGCCTGAGCGCTTTAAAATCAAGCGCCCATTCTTTAGCTACGTACTCATGACTCCGACTCAAGCCGCGGCCTCAACGGCCGATACGCGTATACGAAATACGCGCCCGCTGGTTTCACCCTGGGTACTTAGCGATGAACTGCCCGCAGCGGAAGAAGTAACACAACAGGTGGCCAGCAGTCGCAAGACAATATCGAACATCATACGCGGCAAAGATAAACGCTTGCTGGTTATCGTTGGCCCCTGCTCCATTCACGACCCCGAAGCTGCACTCGACTATGCGCGAGGCCTGAAATCGCTGGCCGACGAACTGAACGAACAGCTATTCATCGTGCTGCGCGTCTATTTTGAGAAACCGCGTACCGTAGTCGGCTGGAAAGGCCTGATCAACGACCCGGACCTGAACGGCAGTTTTAATATTAACCGGGGTTTGCGCCTGGCTCGAAAACTGTTGATCGATGTTGCCGAGCTCGGATTACCCGCCGCCAGTGAGTTTCTGGATACCACCCTGGGCCAGTATTATGCTGATTTAATCTCCTGGGGCGCGATTGGTGCGCGCACCGTCGAGAGCCAGATTCACCGCGAACTGGCCTCAGGTTTATCAATGCCGGTGGGGTTCAAGAACCGCACGGACGGCGATGTGAAAGTCGCAGTAGATGCGATAAATGCCGCAGGCAACTCTCACTGGTTTCCATCACTGACCCACGAAGGCGCACCCGCCATCCTGGAAACAGCCGGTAATCCGGACACTCACCTGGTATTGCGTGGGGGAGATCGTAGCGGACCAAACCACGATGCAGATTCAATCCGGGCCGCTGCCGAGAAGCTGGAAAAATCCGGCCTGAATGCCAGCCTGATGGTGGATTGCAGCCACGCAAACAGCAGTAAAGATCCGACTAAACAAGTAGCCATCGCCGAAACCATTGCCCGTGATATTTCAAAAGGCAATCAACAGGTTTTCGGCCTGATGCTGGAAAGCCACCTGCGTGAAGGGCGGCAAAACCTGGAGCCGGGCAAGCCTCTGACTTACGGGCAAAGCATCACCGACGCCTGCCTGGGTTTTGAACAGACCGGGGCGCTTTTGAGACAACTGGCGGATAGCCTGGGCTAACGCGGTAGCGCTTTTGGTGGATGCGCTGTCACCCCAATATAATTTAATCGGCACTCTACTCGGGATTTCTCTATGATGCACTGGCGTAATCTACTCGCGGCCTGTGCGGCTATTAGTGTTTTCGGTTTTGCGCTCGGCATGACCTATCCCCTGCTGTCTTTATTGCTTGAAGACGCGGGTGTATCCACAACAATGATCGGCATCAATGCCGCGATGATGCCCATGGGCATTTTACTGTTCTCACCGGTGCTGCCATTACTTTCAAAACGCTTTGGCTCGCGTCAGGTCGCCATCGCCGCCGCGGTGATAACCGCCCTGCTTTTACCCGCCTACAAAGTTTTTGATTCGCTGGAAGCCTGGTTCATCATACGCCTGTTGCAGGGCATGTCGGAGGCCGCCTTGTTTGTGTTAGGCGAAGCCTGGGTGGTTCAGTATGCGGGCAGCACCCATCGCGGTAAAATTGTAGCGCTTTACGGCGCGGTTTTATCCGCCAGTTTTGGTGCTGGTCCGGCGCTGGTAAGCTGGATCGGTATCCACGGCTGGTTGCCCTTCTTAATCGGCGCGGCAGTGATCCTGGCAAGCGTTATTCCTTTATGGATGGTTCAGGATGAAGCCGCGAGCGAGGTTGAAGAATCGGCGGTGTCCGGGATATTCTCGTTCGCTGCCAAGGCACCAATACTAATCGCTGCCGTAGGCGTTTTCGCTGTTTTTGATGCCGCCGCGCTCGCCTTTTTACCCGTCTACGGCCTGCGAATTGGCCTCAGTTTGAATACCGCGGCACTCGCTCTGACCGCGCTGATCGTAGGTAATGTTATTTTACAGTTCCCAATCGGCTGGCTGGCCGACCGGTTCACCAAACAAATAGTGCTCCGGACATGTACCCTGCTAACGGTGCTGTTCGCGATCCTCCTGCCTTATACCCAAACAGGTATCTGGATGTGGCCCGTACTTATTTTACTGGGCACTACCGGGTATGGCATCTACACCGTCTCATTGGCTGATCTAGGGGATCGTTTTAGCGGTCACGAACTGGTCACAGGGTCATCGGCATTTGCGGTTATTTGGGGCATCGGTGCGCTGATCGGCTCGGTCTCGGGCGGGTGGGCAATGGATTTGCTCGGGCCCGTTGGCCTGCCTTTGCTGGTTGCGTGCTCCTATGCAGTTCTACTTGCGGGAATGTTGCTCTGGCCAGGGTATCACGGGAACAGGAAAGCTGCAAAATAACAGGCGTTTATTGCAGGGTGCCTGACCAGTTAACAAGAGCGAAGCGCGTCCACCCTAATTCAAAAGCTGCTCACTCCGTCCACAAACCCATTCGCAGCACATCCAGATACACGCCGTCCACGCATATCTCATTGCGCAAAATGCCTTCCACTTTAAAGCCCAGATCTTCGTTCAGACGGACATTGTGAATATTGGTATTGAGCGTGCTGATCTGGATTTTTTTTATCCCTAAAGCACTTACGCCGTAATCAATCCACAATTGCGTGGCTTCCTTGGCAAGCCCCAGGCCACGCATCGCTGGATTTCCAA
>JAAELZ010000806.1 GCA_024226105.1 Pseudomonadota bacterium
GCGATAAGCCTGTACATGGATGACGGCAGCATGGAACCCGGCATCCGAACCCTGCTGCAACGCGGCAGCTTAATCCTGACCCTGCCGGTTATTTTTTATGCCGCACGCCCCTTTTATGCTGGCGCCCTCACCGACCTCAAAAACAAACGCTTAGGCATGGATACACCGGTGGCACTGGGCATCAGCCTGGCATTTCTGGCCAGTGTCTATGCGCTCATTTCCGGAAGTGGTGAAATCTATTTTGACTCGGTTTGCATGTTTAGCTTTTTGCTGCTTGGGGCGCGCTACCTTGAAGCAACAGCACGGAAACGTGCCGCCGATAGCGCCGATATCATCGGCCGCATTAAACCCGTCCTCGCCCGGGTTCTAGGCACCGGCGGCGCACTGAAGACCGTGCCGGCGCTGGAACTGGCCTGCGGTGATCAGGTTCTGATACGCGCAGGAGACACGGTCCCTGCAGACGGACTTATCATCAGCGGCGAGTCCAGCCTCGATGAATCCATACTGACTGGCGAAAGCCTGCCACAATTTAAGAGCATCGGTCAGCAGGTAATCGGTGGCAGCCTCAATATCGATAGCCCGATTACCGTTGAAATCAACCGCACCGGCAATGAAACCGTGCTCTCCGGCATCCAGCGCCTGCTGGATGATGCTCAACAGGCCAAACCGGCCATCGCCCAGCTCGCCGATCGTATTGCGGGCTGGTTCGTGCTGGGAATACTCAGCCTTGCCAGCCTGACCGGCTTTTACTGGTTCCAGCAACGTCCCGGCGACTGGTTGTCACCGACCATCGCGGTACTCATTGTATCCTGCCCCTGCGCCCTGTCGCTCGCGACCCCCGCCAGCATTACCACCGCCATCGGTCGCCTGTTGAAAGACGGCATTGTTGTGAGCCATAAAACAGCACTGGAGTCCTTGCACAAACTGGAGATACTATTTTTTGACAAGACCGGTACGCTCACCGAGGGCAAGCTCAAAATCCACGAACACAAGCTGATCGACCCGGCTTACGCTGAAACCCATTTTCAAATTTGTAGCGCAATCGAACAACATTCCGAGCATCCCATTGCCCTGGCATTCAGCCGCAACCCCGGCCATCATGTCGCCAACAAGGTTAAGAATGTACCCGGCAAAGGTATGACAGCCGAAATCGACAACAATACCTGGTTTATCGGTACCCCCGGGTTCATAAGCGAGCAAACGGGGCATACAGTCAACACCTCCATGCTCCCTGGTTGCGCGGGACAAACCCTGGTGATACTGGCCCGCGCTACGGGTATTGTTTCAATTTATGGCCTGGCCGACACGCTGCGCACGGATAGCCAGGCGCTCATCGACTGGCTTAAGAAAAAGGGTATTCAATGCATCATGTTGACCGGTGATCAGAGCGGTGCCGCCCGGTATATCGCCGAAGAAACCGGTATTGAGACGGTGTATTCCGCCCAGCTACCCGCCGACAAGCTCTCGACTCTGAATAAATATCGAGACCACAAAGGCCGTAGACAGGTGGTTGGCATGGTAGGGGATGGCGTTAATGATGCTGCTGTCCTCGCCGCGTCAGATTGTGCCATTGCCACTCAGGGCGCCGCTGCCCTGACCTCCTCGGGCAGTGATATTTTACTGCTGACACCCAAAATGCTGGCGATAAAAACCGCGATACAGACCGCGCATAAAACACATGCCATCATTAAGCAAAACCTGATCTGGGCGATCTCCTATAACCTGCTGGCGATCCCCGCCGCAGCCATGGGCTATGTGCCTCCCTGGCTGGCCGCAATTGGTATGTCACTCAGCTCCCTGCTGGTGGTGCTCAATGCCCTAAGATTGAAAGGAAACGGTACTTCTGTAGAGCCTTAGGGTGCGGTGAGTGATAGCGAACCGCATCCTGCTTACTTGGCGTATCCTGTATTAGTAGAGGTGCCCTGAAGTTCCGTTTTCAAATTTGCGTACAGCCGGTGCGTAAATATGCCAAAATACCTGACCTGATCAACCCTCAAACCATTTGCCTTGGAATCTCTTTATTTACTCATCCCGCTGGCGATTTTAGTCGCTTTTATCATCGCAGCACTTTTTTTCTGGTCGGTCAAATCCGGGCAATTTGACGATATGCAGGGGCCGGCACACTCTATTTTAATGGATGATGATTCACCCGATCTGGTGGATTCGCATGACAACGTATCGGATACGCTCGAAGAGAAGGAGGACAGTCATGGAAAGCTATGAACCAGAAGAAATTGAAGCGAGTAGCACTCTCAAAATCAACTACATAGAATTCCCCGCCAACGATCTTGACGCGACCCAGGCTTTCTACGAGAAAGCCTTTGGCTGGCATTTTGTCGAATACAGCCCTGAATACCGAGCCTTTAGCGACGATATGCTCGATGGAGGATTTTACAAATCCCCCAAACACTCATCCACAGAGAATGGCGCTGCCCTGGTTATTTTGTATGCTAAAAATCTTATCGCTGCTCGTGATCATGTGATCAACGTTGGCGGCACTATTGTGGTCGATATTTTCGACTTTCCGGGCGGGCAACGCTTTCAATTTGCCGACCCGAATGGCAACCAGCTGGCGGTATGGTCGGATAAATAGACAGGCACACTATACCCTGTCCAACTGAGGAATTTAGGATAATCCTGGTTGAATTTGTGAAAAATCCTGAAACAAGGCTTCGGGTAGTCGCTTTTTTAGTCTACCAGCGTATCCATTAAATCAATCATGAACTCGGTATCTTCATAGCTTTGCTCCTGCCACCCGGAAAACCCCATTCCGGCGAGCACATCACGCGTTTTTGGATCATCGGCCATACGCAGCAAACATGCCTGAATCGCATCTGCATGCTCCTGTGCCTTCGGTGAGACCATGAAGGCGTGACTGATAACGCTGATCTGGCTACGCACCAGCACTTTTAACTGCTTGCTGATCAGGCTCGAGAAATTCTCATAGGCTTCGGCCAGAAAAAAACCGGCTGCAGACTGACCCGTCATTACCTGCTTCGCCACAAGTGCGTAGGTATCCATGACCAGGCTGCTGGTATTTTCAGCGTTCAAATCAGCCGGCTCCAACATAATCATGCCAATCATATTTACTTCTGGATCGTCTGTTTTAGCGATCTGGATGCCCGACTTAAGATCGGTTACATCTTCCACAACTGCATCTATCGATACCGCGATCAAGGCTTCGTCAGACTGATCCGCGGGTTTTGCTACTGCCACGAAACCTTTGTCCCGGACCAGCATTGAGGCGTCAAACGGATTGGCAAAAATCAAATCAATCTGGCCGTCATCAATCGCTTTACGTTGGGCGTCAAAGCTGGTAAAAAGCTCCAGGCGAATCGACATGTCCAGCTGCTTTTGCAACCAGGTATTAAAGATGTACCATTCCGAGATTTGCGCGGGCCTGAAATCCGGGCTAGCCGTCATTGTATAAGTCATTGCGCCAACTCCTCTTTGATCATTTTCGCGTACAGTGGAATGCACTCTTCGATTCTGGTGCGCGACGGTTTGCGCCTTACAGAGGTATAACCCACTATCTCGCCCTTACGAATATTCGGAATGACAGTCGCATATACCCAATAGTACGCACCATCTTTGCGCAGGTTTTTTACGTAACCATGCCATTTTTCCTGGCGGGCCAGGGTATCCCACAGGTCTTTAAAGGCGGCGGCGGGTATATCCGGATGGCGCAGTATGTAATGTGGTTGCCCGACAAGTTCCTCTTCAGAATAACCCGACATGTCAATAAATGCCTGATTACAGTGCGTAATAATGCCTTCCAGATCAGTACGCGAGACAATCAGTTTGCCATCGGGAAAGGGCTCCTCAACATCTCTTAACAGAATCTCTCTACCACTACCGTCAAAATATTTAATCTGATGTGCCTCAAACGGAGCCGGCACCTCATTTTCTGTCATATCTTTCATTTGCTCACCTCATTAGAAAGTGGAGCCGGACAAAATGTCCGAGCCAAAAAACACCAAAATACTGTCTAAATAAGGTTCGCGATGCTCTCAGCAGCACGCTTGACGTCGAGGAATATCAAACCCAGCTTGGCATTCGCCTTGGCGACCACCGTCACCACAGCCTCCGTACCCGCATAGGTCATTAACACATAACCACTATCACCTTTGACCAGAACCTGTTCCAGTTCGCCGCGAGCCAGTTCCTTCGCAGTTCGGTCGCCCAGTGCCAGCATTGCCGCACTCATCGCACCGACGCGGTCTTCATCCATGCCCGCCGGCAATTTTGAGGCCATCATCAAACCATCGGTAGAAATAATACCGGATGCCTCGATGTCAGCCGAAGTCCCATTAAGATCACTTAAGATCGAATCAAGCATATCAGAACGCATAATAAATTCCCCTATTTAAGCTAGTACTGCAAAATGGACTCCTAAAAAATCAACTTTTCTGAGCCCTCAATATACCCACAACGAAGAAGTATCCCTTAACGCAAAATAATAAACAAGCGTCAGGGTAATCCATCATGGTTAATCCTCAATCTGATCCACAGCCTTGCCGTAGCGCATCATCAGCGCCCAGACCAGTGAAATAAGCGCCGC
>JAAELZ010000807.1 GCA_024226105.1 Pseudomonadota bacterium
GAAGTAAAACAATTACTTCACCTAATGATCAACTCCTTGTACACCCACAAGGAGATTTTTCTGCGAGAACTGGTCTCAAATGCATCAGATGCCTGCGATAAATTACGCTTCGAGGCGCTGACAGACAACAGCCTGTTTGACAATGATGATCAACTACAGGTCGAGCTAGAAATTGATGCCGAAGCCAACACCATTACCATTCGTGATAATGGCATCGGCATGAACAAAAAGGAAGTGATTGCCAACATCGGAACCATCGCGCAATCAGGCACCGCAAAGTTCATCGAAAAGATGAAAGAAAATGATGAAAACGATGCCTCAATGATCGGCCAGTTTGGCGTTGGTTTTTATTCTTCATTCCTGGTGGCAGATAATGTTGTACTGCATACGCGCCGCGCAGGATCAAAAACCGGCATCAAGTGGGTTTCCAAAGGCGACGGCGAATACACGCTGGAGACGGTGAAAAAAGCCTCGCGTGGCACGGAGATCACCCTGCACCTGCGTGAAGAGGCGGGCGAATTCGCCAATGATTATCGCCTGCGTGAAATCATTAAAAAGTACTCCAACCACATCTCGATCCCGATCATGATGCTCAAAGCAGAAATGCCCGGCGAAGATGAGGAGGAGAAGAAAGAAGACAGCGCCCCGGAATGGGAGCAGATTAACGGTGGAACACCGATCTGGGCTCGCCCCAAAAACAAAGTCAAAGCCGAAGAATATAATACTTTTTATACCGGTTTGAGTTACGACCCTGAGCCGCCTGCGATGGTATTGCACAATCGCGTCGAAGGAAACCTTGAGTACAGCTCATTATTTTTTGTGCCTTCCAAAGCACCCTTTGATTTATGGGATCGCGAACAGCGCCACGGTGTCAAGCTGTATGTCAAACGTGTGTTCATTTCAGATGATGCAAAAAACCTGATGCCCAACTATCTGCGATTTATTCGTGGCCTGGTCGATGCGGCCGATTTACCGCTGAATATCTCGCGTGAATTCCTGCAGGATGATCCTCAGTTAACCAAAATTCGTAATGCATCGGTTAAAAAGATACTCACTGAACTGAAGAAAATCGCGAACAAGGACAGCGATAAATATCAGGCCATCTGGAACGAGTTTGGCAAGGTGCTCAAAGAAGGTATCGCGGAAGATCATGCTAATCATGAAAACATAACCCCGCTGCTGCGATTTTCTTCTACAAGCAGTGAAGGTGAGACCCAAACGGTCTCGTTTGCCGACTACATCAGTCGTATGGATGAAGAGCAGAAAGAAATCTATTACATTACCGCGGAAACTTATGCCGGAGCCAAGGCATCACCCCATCTTGAAATCTTTAACAAGCGTGGCAAAGAAGTCCTGCTGTTGTCTGACCCAATTGATGAGTGGGTTGTGAATCAACTAAACGAAGTCGAAGGCAAAACTCTGAAATCAATTGCCAAGGGCGACGTTGATTTTGGCGAAGATAAGGACGACAAGAAGAAGGAAGAAAAGAAAGAAAAGGCGCTTAAACCTTTGCTGGAAAAGATCAAGGAAGCGTTGGGTGATGAAGTCAAAGAAGTCAAAATGTCAAACCGCCTGGTGGATTCCCCTTCCTGCCTGATTGCTGAACAAAATGGCATGGGCGGTAATATGGAACGCATCATGAAAGCAATGGGCCAGGATATGCCGGAGGAAAAGCCAATCCTGGAGATCAACCCTGATCATGCACTGATTGAAAAGCTGGAGAAAGACGAGGTGAATCTTGATGACTGGGCACACATCCTGTTCGATCAGGCCGCACTCTCGGAAGGCGCCACCCTTAAAGATCCCGGCGCTTACGTTAAGCGCATCAACAAGTTGCTGGCAGATTAGAGCCGCTGAAATGATGTTAAGAAGCCTCCTTCGGGGGGCTTTTTTGTTTGTATGGGCCGGGGTATTACATGGATCAACACCACTCTTCCAAGGTCTGTTATGCTATTGATTCTGAAATTTTTCCGCGTATAGATGCCCCAGGATACTATTCACGCCCGCTTGCGGGAGCATTTCCCTGCATTATGCCAAACCCTGCCGCAACTACCCGCATCCGCGTACCAGCTGATAAAGGTTCCGGCCAATACCACTATTTTTAATATCGGTGGCACCTGTGAGCAGTACCTGCTGCTCACCGGGGGTAAGGTTAGCGTTAAAATGCTGACCAAAAATGGAAAATCGCTTTTGCTGTATCACGTAACCCCCGGCCAGTCCTGCATCATCACTACCTCCTGCCTGCTGGGCAACGCCCACTACCCTACCTTTGGCGAAACTGAAACTGAGGTCGAGGCCCTGAGCCTATCCCGCCAGATGTTCAGTCAGGCACTGGATCAATCAAACGTGTTTCGGAAATTTGTATTCGATGGCCTTGGCCAGCGCCTGGCCGACGTCATGCATCGACTGGAAACGGTTAACTTCACTTCTATCGACAGTCGCCTGGCCAATACTCTGCTTTCCCGTGGGCAGGATTCCAGCCGCATTGAAGTAACGCATGAACTGCTGGCAGAAGAAATAGGCACCGCACGCGAGGTTGTCAGCCGGCACCTTAAAAAAATGGAAACAAAAGGGCTGCTCAAACTTGAGCGGGGCTCTATTGTTTTACAGAATGTCGAGACGCTGGATTCACTGGTTGAATAACAGACTACTTTGATGATGCGGTTCGCTTTGCTCACCACAACCTACGGTAGAGATATTTAGCCTAAAACCCGCCCTTGACCCACATCAATGCCTTTCCCCGGGTTATACGCATAATTCCAGATTCCTGTAACCCCCATAGAACCCAGGCATGAATGAACCTCAGGTCTATCTGGTTGGAGCCGGCCCCGGAGACCCGGATCTACTCACGGTAAAAGCACAGCGCCTGATTAAAAACGCGCAAACGATTGTATACGACCGTCTCATCTCAAGAGAGATTCTTGCGCTGGTGCCTGAATCATGCAGCCAGATTTACGTGGGTAAATCAACCGACCGGCATACACTGCCCCAGGAGGAAATTAACAAATTACTGGTGAATATGGCCATTAACGGCCAACGCATCGTACGCTTGAAAGGTGGGGATCCGGGCATATTCGGGCGTGTAGGAGAAGAGGCACAGGCGCTGGCCGAACATAATATTTCCTATGAAATCATTCCCGGCATCACCGCCGCACAGGCTTCGGCCAGCGCGCTCGGAATCGCCCTAACGCACCGCGATTATGCACCCAAGCTAACCCTAATTAGCGGCCATCGCAGAGAAAACCAGCCTTTCTCGCTGGATGAATCGGAACTTATCGACCCCGATCAAACCCTGATCGTATATATGGGTGTTTCCACTGCGGATACATTGACCCGCCAGCTGCTCGAAGCCGGGAGGGATTCTGATACCCCCGTGGCCCTGATAGAGCGCGTATCGTCACCCGGGCAACGCGTGTTTCTGACCTCGCTGGATGACCTGTCATCAACCATAGAGCGCCACCAGGTCAAGCCTCCGGCTCTGATAATCGTCAGTAAAGTGGTCGCCACCTGCCAGCAATACTCGTTTGAAGACCTGGTCTCACAGCTGGCGGAAAAGCAATACGGTTAAACCCTCCGGCGAGTACTGAGCATAGCGTCGGCAGCAAGGGAATATGCGGCTTAGTAACTGAAGGGCGTCAAGTTAAGCAGTTCTATCATTACGAGAAGCCAGGAAAATATTTTTTGGCGACGCGGCAATCTAAAGGCTCGAAGCACACTGTTATATATGAGATGCCATGGCTATTTAGATTGCCGCGCTTCGCTCGCAATGACATTGGCTGGCTTCAGTAGACAACGCTGCCACAGAAAATAGTCGAGCACTTCGTCAAAGCACTTTCTGTTAATATAATCAGGATAAACCACCTGTCTCTGAGTATCGATATGTCACAACTATTTTCCCCCTTAACCATAAAAGACGTTACCTTTAAAAACCGCATTGGCGTATCGCCCATGTGCCAGTACAGCGCTGAGAACGGGCTAGTGAACGACTGGCATAAAGTTCATCTGGGCTCCAGGGCGGTAGGCGGTGCAGGCCTGATTATTGCTGAAGCTACCGCTGTTTTACCCGAAGGACGAATTACACCCGCCTGCGTCGGAATCTGGAATGATGAACAGGTCGAAGCGCTGACCCCCATTACCCGGTTTATTGAACAATACGGTGCGGTACCCGGCATTCAAATCGGCCATGCAGGGCGTAAGGCCAGTGCAGCGCGGCCCTGGGACGGTGGCCAGCACCTGAAAAATGAGGAAGGTGGTTACGACATTATAGGGCCGGGGGACGAACCCTTTGACAAGGAGGGAGTGCGGCTCTGGAAAACCCCAAAGAAAATGACTGTGGATGACATACATCGGGTACAGAACGCCTTTGTCGATGCGGCGAAACGTTCGCTCGCAGCGGGTTATAAGCTACTCGAAATTCATGGTGCGCACGGCTATTTGCTGCATAGCTTTTTTACACCCCTGGTCAACAAGCGTGACGATGAATACGGCGGCAGCCTCGAAAACAGGGCTCGAATGATGCTGGAAACAGCGGAAAAAATCCGCGAAGTTTGGCCGGAGAACCTGCCACTGGCAGTACGCCTTTCTACTTCTGACTGGGATGAGCAGGGCCTGGACATAAGCGACAACATACAGATGGCTAAATGGCTGAAGGTGCGAGGGGTTGATATTATCGATTGCAGTGCAGGCGGCGCGAGCCCTTCCTCAAGGAGTTCCATTGGCAGCAGAACATCTGATCAGATTGGCCTGGCAGCCGAAATCAAATCCACCGCCAATATAAAAACCATGGCGGTCGGCACCATTACCGAAGCAGAGCAGGCCGAAAGAATCATCGCCAGCGATCAGGCAGATATCGTTCTGCTTGCGCGCGCTATGCTGCGAGACCCGTACTGGGCTTTTCACGCCGCTCAGACGCTGGGGGTTGATACAAAAACCGTAGCGCCGATTCAGAACGCTTTTTTTGTTGGCTAAATCAACGCCTAAGCTATCGTTAATTAGTCATTATTATTCGTGAAAACAGGGGGAATTGTCATGAAGAACCATGTCATTAAACATTGGCTTATTGCGCTAGCGCTTTCAACGTGCACGGCCGGTGCACTCGCCACTGAGCTATCCGGCGAGGAAACGCATGGCACTGAGGAAGAACACAGTAAACATATCCTGGGGATTTTCGCCGGCACGACATACGAAGATCACGAAAACCATCCAACCTTCGGGTTTGAGTATAGCTATCGCGTCAATAGTGCCTGGTCAGTCGGGGGCGTGATCGAGCGAGCGGATCGCGAAAAGAGCTCGACACTCGCAATTGCCTTTGTCCACTGGTGGCCTTATAAAGGCTTGTTCCTGGGTGCGGGCATTGGCCGTAAAGATCCCGGTGATAAGCGGGAAAATGCATTTCGAACCTCAATAGGTTACGAGTTTGAACTTGGCGGAGGCTGGGTTATTGAGCCGCAATTCAACCTGGATATCATTGAGAACCACGAAAACGAAAAGGTTCCTGGTATTGCTTTTGGCAGGCAATTTTAAATAAATCCTGCCATCCTAAGCGAAACGGCCGGAATTCAGGGTTAATGAATACCCTTACACAAGACCCTCTGCTTGCAATTGACGGCCTAAACCCGCGAATTGATCAATGGCGCAGGCTCTCAAGAAGGCCCGATTTTGCTTTGATTAGCTGCTGAGTATCATAGCCAATCCGGTGTGTACCATGGCATTGCGCGCAGGCTGAAACTGCCACTTTCCCCAACGCCTCGCCCTGCTGCTTACTATCTCCGGAAAGCAGCGCCCCATGGAGTTCCTCTAACGCTGTCTCAACCACCGTATCCGGATAGACCTTGGGCAAATAGCTATGGCAGTTTTCACATAAGGCGCTCATCTCATTTATGCCCGCCTTCAATTCCCCCAGAGAATTGAGGGCCCATGTCCGGTCTTTTGCGCCGATTGCTATTTTGATGCTATTTACTTTCCGATTGAGCGCCTTCATGGTCTCCGGCAAAGACTGCGAGGGTTTTACCCGCATCTCCTGAAAATCCGGCGCACGATAAAGTGTTGCGGTAACCGTGCGAAATTGCGTATGACAGCTATCACAGCTTTGCTGTAGGTCCCCCAGCAAGTAGCCCATCTGCCCGAATTGATTCGACTGCTGAGCGGTAATTAGTTCAGCCATTACATCCTGATCCAGTCGTCCGCCCCATTCCGGCACCATTTCGCTGATCTTCTGGTAGTGTTCATTCAAACGTTCCGTCCATAACGCCAGCGGTTCTGCCTGCTCGAGCAAAGCATAGTGTTTGACCGCCTGCATTTCACGGCGCAGCTTGAACATATTGTGCAGCCAGACCTGGCGCTTGTTCTGAGGTTTGTACCACTCGGCAAGAGATTCAGGCGGAAGCCTGACTAACTGAACCCGATCCTTGTGCAGATAAACCAGCGCAGCAGCCAGCACCCACGAAAGCGCCAGCAGGCCGGCAATGATCTTTGTTTTCAAAATTCGCTAATCTAATGAGGTGATGGTTCAGGTTGCTTTTTAGATGTATCAGTTCAGGGTAAAAATTGGTATAAAGTTTACAAGTGTAAATGAATGTTCATTGTAATGCAGAAATGGCGGATTTGAGAAGTGAATCGCGCCTTCAACGAACGCCCTTACTCTTCAGAAATTCACTGTATTTCTGATCGATACCATTGATGTGATTGAGCAACCAGTCCTGTAAAAATTCCACGGTACGTTCCAGCGGCACCTGCCGCCCCTCATTGGCATGTTGGGCCATACTCTCTTCGACCTGGGTGATCATTTTGCGATGTAGGGCCCGGTGCGCCTCAAAATCAGGATAACCATGTTCTTCCATTAACGCTTCTTCACGACTAAAGTGCGTCCGCGTGTATTCGACCAGCGCATCAAATGCTTCCTGTTCAAATTCTATACCAGTACGATATAAAGCGGCTGTTTGAAACTGGTTAATCAGATTCAGTAATTTTCGATGATCCTTGTCAAGTGCTTCAATACCAACGCTATATTCCTCTTTCCAGGTTAAAAACTTGCGTTTTTCGCGAAATTTTATGAATACCACCACACCAATGGTTGCCAGCACAAACAGCCAGGGTACGAAATGGGTAAAGCCGAGCACGACAAAGGTTACTACAGCGCCGACCAGTAGCGCACCCATCAATAGTGTGGTTAATA
>JAAELZ010000808.1 GCA_024226105.1 Pseudomonadota bacterium
AAATGCCCGCCCGACCAGGTTTTCTTCAGGTACAAAACCCCAATACCGGCTGTCCCGGCTATTATCCCGGTTATCGCCGAGCACAAAATAGTGTCCTTTCGGCACCACGCCATCAAAACCTTTTGAGCCCCGACCACCCCGGCGCAGCAAAATGCTGTGGTCTACACTGTCCAGGCTTTCCTCGTAACGATTCGAGACATATTCATTTCGATCGTTGGTCTGGTGATTCTCGTCAACCAGTTTCTGTGCTATTTTCTGGCCATTGATGTACAGGGTTCGGCCCACCACCCGGATATGATCACCGGGCAGCCCGACTACGCGTTTGATATAGTTCATTTTGGTATTCTCCGGAAAGCGGAATACCATCACATCACCCCGATCGGGTGAACCAGTGGGAATAACCTTTTTATAAACAATCGGCAAACGCAGGCCATAGGCGGCTTTGTTCACCAGGATAAAATCTCCCAGGTGCAAGGTGGGCAGCATCGAACCGGAGGGAATGCGAAAGGGTTCAACAATAAACGAGCGCAACACAAAAACAATCAAAATAACCGGAAAGAGTGAACGGCCATAATCCACAAAGGTGGAACGCCCCTCGGGCATATGTTTAAGTTTACCCAGCAGTACCAGCGCGCCCGTTAGCAGGGCCAATACCAGCAAAATCCATTCTAAAACCATAATCTTATTCCAGTTTGTTAATCAACTATCCGCAGCAAATGCCGAATTCTTTGTTTTTGCATGCGCAGCACAAGCATCTACACAAAGCCATGAGTTGCGATGGAAATTATTGTCAGGCTAGTCATCATCCACGCGCAACACGGCAAGAAAGGCTTCCTGCGGTATTTCCACAGACCCCACCTGCTTCATTCTTTTTTTGCCTTCTTTTTGTTTTTCCAGCAATTTTTTCTTGCGCGTTATGTCACCGCCATAACATTTTGCCGTTACATTTTTTCGCAGAGCCTTAACGGTTTCACGCGAAATGATTTTCACACCAATGGCCGCCTGAATCGCAACATCAAACATTTGCCGGGGAATGATTTTGCGCATCCTCGTCACCAGTTGCCGCCCGCGGTAGATCGATTGTGCGCGATGCACCAGCACCGCCAGGGGATCAACTTTTTCGCCATTGATGAGTATATCAACTTTCACCATATCCGCCGGCCGGTATTCCAGGAACTCATAATCCAGTGAAGCATAACCCCGGGTAGACGACTTGAGCAGGTCGAAAAAATCCAGCACCACCTCGTTGAGCGGCAGCTCAAAATCCATCATCACCTGCTGGCTGTGGTAGTGCGTATTAATCAGGTTGCCCCGTTTTTCCACGCACAGCTTGATCACTGCGCCGACATATTCCTGCGGGGTCAGAACGCGCGCGCTGATATAGGGCTCGCGTATTTCACTGATTTTATTCAGGGGCGGTAATTGCGCCGGGTTGGCGATTTCGACGACTTCGCCTGTAGTCATTTCGATTTCGTAGATTACCGTCGGTGCCGTGGTAATCAGATCAATATCATATTCGCGTTCAAGCCGTTCCTGGATGATTTCCATGTGCAACAACCCGAGAAACCCGCACCGGAACCCAAAACCCAGCGCCTGCGATGTTTCCGGCTCGTAATGCAAAGCCGCATCATTAAGGCTCAGCTTGTCCAGAGCGGTCCTGAAATTCTCGAAATCAGAGCTGTCGATCGGATACAGGCCCGCAAATACCATCGGCTGGGCTTCCTGAAAACCTTCCAGAGATTGTTCTGCCGGCCTGGCCGCATTGGTAATAGTATCGCCCACTTTCGCAGCGCGAATATCTTTAAGCGAAGCGGTAATGAACCCGACCGATCCAGCGGTTAACTTATCAGTACGAGTCAATTTGGGCGTGAAAATTCCAACCTGATCGACCACGTGTTCGTCACCCGTCGACATCATCTTGATCTTGTTTTTCTTATTACCCAGCAACTCACCGTCCATGGCGCGTACCAGCGATACCACGCCCAGGTAGTTGTCAAACCATGAATCGATAATCAAAGCCTTGAACGGAGCGGCAATATCGCCGCCCGGCGACGGCAGGCGCGTAATGATAGCCTCGAGCACATCTCCAATACCCAAACCTGTTTTTGCGCTCACCTGTAGTGCGTCGGTCGCATCAATACCCACCACGTCCTCTATCTCCTGCATTACCCGCTCGGGCTCGGCAGACGGTAAATCTATTTTGTTGAGCACCGGAATGATTTCCAGCCCCAGGTCGGTGGCGGTATAACAGTTCGCCACGGTCTGCGCTTCAACGCCCTGTGAGGCATCCACCACCAGCAGCACGCCTTCACAGGCTTTCAATGAACGTGATACTTCGTATGAGAAATCCACGTGGCCGGGTGTATCAATAAAATTGAACTGATAGGTCAGGCCATCCCGGGCGGTGTAATCCAGAGTGACACTCTGCGCCTTGATGGTAATTCCGCGTTCGCGCTCAATATCCATCGAATCGAGAA
>JAAELZ010000809.1 GCA_024226105.1 Pseudomonadota bacterium
GAATCTAGAATGGATACAGAAGATTCATCGTGATGGGGTAGAACGCGGTTATGCTCAGGATGTGATCGTTGATACCATATTGCGCCGGATGCCTGACTATGTGAATCATATTACACCCCAGTTTAGCCGTACCGATATTAATTTTCAGCGCGTATCCACGGTGGATACATCAAACCCGTTTATTGCGCGTGATATCCCGACGCCGGACGAAAGTTTTGTGGTTATTCGTTTTCAGGACCCGCAAAAATTTAACGTTGATTTCGGATATTTGCAAATGATGATTCATGATTCATTTATGTCACGGCGCAACACCCTGGTGGTGCCGGGCGGCAAGATGGGCCTGGCAATGGAGATTATTTTTGAACCAATTATTCACGGCTTGATCAATACATAATCCCTCTGCCGGGAGCTTAAAAAGCCCGGCCAGCTGGCCGGGCTTTTTTGTTTGCTAGGGGTCTGTCGGATTTAGCTGTATTGAGGCAGAATTCATGAGATCGGATAAAATTGGTTTATCGTGGGAGGAAAATAGTTGTTCTATTTGACGAGCAGGATAAGCTAAGTTTATCGATATTCATGGGTTTTGAGCAAAACATGTTAAGTCCGACAGGCTCCTGGTGTTATGGGAAGGGGTTTTGTTTGCTAAACTAGTTGCTCTACTGAATCCATCTGTTTATGGAATTTTTTATGTACCTGAAGTCCCTGCAAATTGATATGTCAAATTCGCCTCGATATCAAAATTTCAAATCACCGGTTCTGATTTTATTGCTGCTGTCATTGTTTTTGCTAACTTCCTGTGGCGGTAAGCAGCAAAGCATTACCAAACAGCAGGCTACAATCGACCTGGCCCTGCTGGAAACCCTGCCGAGTGAAGATATTTCCTACAACACACAGGTTCAACCTGTGCTGGAACGACGCTGTGTGGTGTGTCACGGTTGCTATGATGCGCCCTGTCAGTTGAAATTGTCCTCGCCGGCTGGCGTGGGGCGTGGCGCCAATATCGAATCCGTGTACAACGGGGCACGCTTTAAAACGATGTCGCCTACGCGCCTGTATATTGATGCAAAATCCACCGAAGAATGGCGTGAAAAAGGCTTTCATAGTGTAATTAATGAAAGTGACGATGTGCCCGAAATTAACCTGGAGCAGTCGGTGATGTATCAAATGCTGCGCCTCAAACAAATGAACCCGCAAGCCCGTGTAGGCATGTTGCCCGATTCAGTTGATTTGTCGCTGGCACGCTCAGAAAGTTGCCCCACGGTTGAAACCTTTGATAAATACGCCAGGAAGTTCCCAAAGCAGGGTATGCCGTTTGCAATGCCGAACCTCAACGATGAAGAATATCGTATCCTGGTGCAATGGCTGGCTCAGGGCTCGCCGGTGCCTGAGGCGAAAAAACCATCTGCGGATGCCTTGATGCAAATCGAACGCTGGGAAACATTTCTAAATGGCGCGGACAACAAACAGCGGCTGGTGTCGCGCTATCTATATGAGCATCTGTTTATCGGTCATATGCATTTTAAGGGCAGTGATGATCGGGAGTTTTATCGCCTGGTTCGCTCAAGTACACCTTCCGGGCAAGTGGTCGACGAGATTCCAACAGTGCGCCCTTACGATAACCCCGGTGAGGTTTTTTATTATCGATTGCAGCGCTTCCCGGGTGATATCGTGGCTAAAACGCATACTGTGTACGAGTTATCCGATGCGCGCCTTGCTCGTTACAAAGCGCTGTTTATAGAACCCGAGTATAACGTGACTGTTTTGCCCTCATGGGAGCCCCTGGTAGCAGCTAACCCGTTTAAGGCTTTTAGAGATATCCCGGTACGTTCACGCTATGAGTTTTTGCTCGATGACGCGCGTTATTTTATTGAAGGGTTTATCAAAGGGCCGGTCTGTCGTGGCATGATCGCCCTGAATGTGATTGAGGACCGCTTCTGGGTTACTTTCCTTGACCCGGAAAAAGACAGTATGCTGGTACAGCCGGAGTTTCTTGAGGAGATGTCGGATTATTTACAAATACCCTCGGTACAGGCCGGGAATATTAGCCTGTTGAGCACGTGGAAAGATTATAGTAAGCGTGAGCAGGTGTACGCTGCGGGCCGCTTTAAATACTATGAAGCGATGGATCAGCACGATATTGAAGAAGCGCTTGAGTTTCTCTGGGATGGCAATGGCGATAATCCCAACGCCGCGCTCACCATTTTTCGCCATTTCGATTCGGCTTCGGTAGACTACGGCTTTGTCGGCGATTATCCGGAGACTGCGTGGATCATTGACTACCCCCTGTTCGAGCGTATTCACTATCTGCTGGTAGCGGGTTTTAATGTATTTGGTAACCTCAAGCACCAGCTGAATACGCGCCTGTATATGGATTTTCTGCGTATGGAAGGTGAGGATATGTACCTGTCTATGCTGCCTACCACGCATCGCAAGGCAATTCGTGATGGCTGGTATGCGGGCATGCGCGAGGGCATGAACGATGTCTCGCTCGAGATTACTAATAGCTGGATGACAAAAGATGTGGTGACGGGTTATAAGAGCGATGACCCGCAGCGTGAATTATTTCAGCATATGGAAAAGAAATTTGCCGCTGTGATTAAAAAAGATGATGTTTTAAATCGCTGTGAGCAACCGCCTTGCCATGCGAAAGATGCCAATGATGATAAGCGTAGAGCAGATGCCGCTTTAGGCCATATCAGCACCGCCAAAGGCCTCACATTGGCGGCGTTTCCGGATGTGGCTTTTATCCGGGTATTGCGCGGGGGTGCAGCAGAGGACGATCTGGCGTATACCGTGATTCGTAATAAGGCCTACAAGAATGTCACGTCTTTGTTTCAGGATGAAAAAGATTCAGATGTGCGGGACTACAGCAAGGACAGTTTAACCGTGGTCGACTGGCTTGAGGGTTCCTATCCGAATTTCTTCTTCGTCGTGGATATTGATGACGTAGAGAAATTTTCAAGGCGATATTCTTCGCTTGCCAGTCGTGAAGACTACGAACGTTTTGTGAGTATCTATGGCGTTCGCCGTACCAATCAGCAGTTCTGGGAGATCGCTGACTGGTTTCAGGACGAGTACCTGCGGGAAAAACCGGTTTACGCCGGACTGTTTGATTTAAACCGATACCAGAACCGCTGATTTCCAATTTGGGAGGCGGGGCTAAAGTCCCGGCTCCTTGTTTGGGGAACTGCAAGATGTTGCCAGAGCGCGATGAAAAGCCCCGGATGTAGGGTGCGATAAGCGCAGCGCATCCACCATAATGATTCAACCTAGAATCCTCAGTTGGACAGGGTATAGGGTGCTTCTGTGGTGGTGTAGGGCAAGGCGTAACTGCGCGGAATGGTCATTCCCTTTCAAGTAGTTACAACGCGGCCATGCGCCGCCATAGGGGTGCAATATACCCTGTAGCGCCCTTCACCTGTAGAGTGAAAGTGGGAA
>JAAELZ010000810.1 GCA_024226105.1 Pseudomonadota bacterium
GATTTCACTTGCGGCTTTAATCATTGCCCTGGGCCTTTTGGTAGATAATGGCATTGTCATGTCCGAGGGTATATTGGTTCGGTTGGAAAAAGGCGAGCAGAAAATTAAAGCCGCAATAGCTACGGGCAAAGAGTTGTTGATCCCCTTGTTAACATCATCACTGACCACCACAGCAGCCTTTTTACCCATTGCGTTAGCAAAATCAGGTGTTGGCGAATTCACCGCTGATCTGGCTAAAGTTGTAGCAATGACCTTGATCATATCATGGCTACTCGCTATGACGTTTATTCCTTTACTGGCTGCCACCTTGATCAAAGTGAGAAAACGAAAATCTGACAGTGGAGCCACTTTTTCAAGTAAATGGTATGGAGGATACCGAGTATTATTGAACTTTGCGCTCAAATTCAAAATAATATTTTTTGCCATAATAATTGCTTTGTTCATGTTAAGCATCAAGGGGCTGGACTATGTGCCCAAAGCATTTATCCCAGCGTCAGAAACCCCCGTTGTCAACGCCAAATTTAATATGCCTGTAGGCACAGCCATTGAGGCTACCGAAGCGGTAGCGCTGGATATTGAACAATTCCTTGCAACCAAGTGGGGGGTAACCAAAGAAGCTGCTGCTGCTGGCAAGGAAGGTGTTCTTGATTGGATGACATTTGTTGGTACCGGTGCGCCACGCTTTGTATTGGGCTATAATGCCGGCGCGCCCAGCTCCCGGCATTTCGCACTGATTGCCAATATAACCAGCGCTGGTCTGGTTCCCGAACTGTCGCGCTCGGTCAATGCATATGCCCATGAAACCTATCCTGACCTTGAGATTCAGTTTAAAAAACTTGAGAATGGCCCGCCGGTTTCTTATCCAATCCAAATTCGCTTGATGGGTAAAGACAAAGAAATACTCTATAACTTATCTGCTGATGTGAAACAGCATTTGTATAGCTTGCCATTTGTCACAGCAGTCAATGATGATTGGGGTTTGCAGGTAAAAAAAATATTGATCAAGATTGATCAGGAACGTGCAAGACTGGCGAGGGTCACCAGTGAAGATGTAGCGCAATCTTTGGAAGCCAGTTTGTCGGGCACGGATTTAACCCAATTCCGAGAAGACGACAAATTGATCCCGATCACCTTGCGTTCGGTCGCGAGCGATCGCAAAGATCTCGACAAGCTAGAAGGTATCACGGTTTATTCTTCATCATCAAGTGCTCAAGTACCGCTCAAGCAAGTTGCTGATGTTGAAGTTGTATGGCAACCGGGTTTGATCAAGCGCCGTGACCGCTTGCGTTCGATGACAGTGAATGTGCAGCTAAAAGAGGGAATAACTGCGACTGAGGCAAACGCGGTTTTATTGCCCTGGCTCGATGAGCAAACCAGGCAATGGCCACAAGGTTATCGCTATGAACAAGGTGGCGAATTTGAAGCCTCGGGTGATGCGGCCAAATCGATAATTGATGAATTGCCACTAGCGGCTATTTTGATTGTTCTAATGTTGATTGCACAGTTTAACTCCATCCGCAAGCC
>JAAELZ010000811.1 GCA_024226105.1 Pseudomonadota bacterium
ACGCAACTTGAACAACAATCCGGCAGAATATTAAGGCCACAAAAGCGCGGACCCAGGATCGGGACAAGGGTGAATAATTAAGTGCATTTAGAGTAAACTGTCATCTATGGACGCCCCTTTGATTGCAAGGGTTTTTTTGAAGTTTTTGGCATTTGGTTTGCAGTCATCTATACGGCCTTTTGTTGCGGTATTTGTGACCGCTGGCCCTGATGGAATTCGTGAGAGCAACGCCTATTCACCGTAGCGGGCTTTGATGCCGGACAGTTATTTCAGGTTTGGTTGCACTCAGGTTTCCCTTTTTGCCATCACTTCATTTTCACCTTCGCAATTTGGTAACTGTATTGTTGACTAAGCTGTTTGTGGTTGCCAGTTCTCCCCTTTGTTGAGCAGCGCCCACACAACTCTTGCAGTCTTGTTTGCCATAGCAACAAGTACCACATTTGTTGGCCGGCGATGTAACATATCCTCCAGCCATATCGTGCGTTTCTCTTTTTTGACCACCCGCCAGCGCAGCACGGTTCGTGCCCCGTGCACCAGAAGTTTGCGTAGATATTTGTCGCCACGCTTGGATATTCGACCCAGCCGCTGCTTGTTGCCCGATGAGTTCTGTCGCGGCACCAAGCCCAGCCATGCGGCCAACTCGCGCCCGGATTTGAACTGACTTGCATCACCGATTGTGGCGACGAGTGCAGTTGCGGTGATCACACCAATGCCGGGGATGGTTTCCAGTCTGCGGCTGGCTTCATTGTTTTTGTGCCAGGCCTTCAGCTTCTTCTCAAGTGTGGTGATTTGTTCTTTCACGCCATGCAACTGGTTCACCAGAAACCCAAGTGCATCTCGCGCCACTGCGGGTATTCTATCATCTTTGTCATCATGGATTATCGCCACCAGTTCGCCCACCCTGAATGCACCCTGCGCCACCACAATACCAAATTCAGCGCAATGACCACGAAGGGCATTTAGCAACATCGTCTTCTGGCGCACCAGCAGTTCACGTGCGCGGTGCAGCATCAGAATCGACTGTTGCTCTGCACTTTTGACCGCAGCAAAGCGCATCGTCGGGCGTTGCATCGCTTCACAAATCGCTTCCGCATCCGATGCATCATTCTTGTTGGTTTTCACAAATGGTTTGACAAACTGCGGCGCGATCAGGCGCACTTCGTGGCCAAGACTTTGCAATTCACGAGCCCAGTAATGCGCACTGCCGCACGCTTCCATGCCAATCACGCAAGGTTCAAGCCCGGCAAAGAACGCAAGCAACTGCCCACGCCGCAGCCGCTTCTTCAATACCGGATTGCCGG
>JAAELZ010000812.1 GCA_024226105.1 Pseudomonadota bacterium
GATGTGCCAAAACAGGCATATTGTGTGCTTATACCCCAAATACATGTCTCTACAGCGCAAATTTTTTCCGATTCGTCATTGACACGCGACACCCCAATAAAGACAATACGCGGTTCTTTGCCGCCGGTGCTTTTGAACGATCTGGAAGCAGTGACGTGTGGTCATTATCCCGAGGTTAAAAAAGCGCTGGACTGGCTTCGAAATTTCGGTGATGCGCGAATGAGCGGGACGGGCGCGAGCGTGTTTCTCGCCTGTGATACACTTGAAGCAGCAAAGAATATTTTACATCAACGGCCGCAAGGCCTGGATGGATTTGTGGCGCATAGTTTGCTATGCCATCCACACCATGAAGAGTTTGAACAGGGCGCGGATTGATTGGTTTTCAGTTTTATTGAACTGGGCCTGAACAAGCCGGGCGCGATTAAAGGCTTCTAACAATGGGGTATCGCCAAGCGGTAAGGCACTGGATTTTGATTCCAGCATTCCCAGGTTCGAATCCTGGTACCCCAGCCATATTTTTACCGGGTGCAGATAAGTGCATCGGGTAGCGGTGCGGTGATTAACCTTCAACCGGCAGAATGATGATTGGCGACATGAGAAACGGCGAAGAGCTGGAAGATATTATTGTATTTTCCGGTAATGCTAACCCTGATTTAAGTCGGGATGTCGTGTCGCGCTTGGGTTTGCCGATTGGTAAGGCTCAGGTATCGACGTTTAGCGATGGCGAGATCAGTGTTGAATTGATGGAAAACGTGCGTATGCGCGATGTTTTCGTAATTCAACCGACCTGTGCGCCGAGCAACGACAATTTGATGGAGTTGCTGATTATGATCGATGCGCTAAAACGCGCATCGGCAAACCGCATTATTGCGGTGATGCCGTATATGGGTTATGCACGCCAGGATCGCCGGCCACGCACAGCGCGGGTTGCGATTACCGCGAAGCTGGTGGCCAAGATGTTGGGCGCAGCGGGTGCAACGCATGTACTGACGATGGATTTACACGCGGATCAGATTCAGGGGTTTTTCTCCATCCCGGCGGACAATATTTACGGCGGGCCGGTGCTGATCAGTGATTTGTATCGCCAGCAGATTCCAAATCTGATGGTGGTGTCCCCGGATGTGGGTGGTGTGGTGCGCGCGCGCGCCATGGCCAAACAACTGGAGACAGATTTGGCGATTATCGATAAACGCCGACCCAAGGCCAATGTGGCCAAGGTGATGCACATTATCGGTAACGTGGAAGGGCGTACCTGCGTATTGATGGACGATATGGTTGATACGGCGAATACGCTATGCGAAGCGGCGGGTGCGCTTAAAGCACATGGCGCGGTCAGGGTACTGGCCTGTTGTACGCACCCGGTTTTGTCCGGGCCGGCAATCCAGCGAATCACCGATTCACAGCTGGATGAATTGCTGGTGACCAACACCATACCGTTGAGTCGCGAAGCCCTGGCCTGCGGAAAGATTCGCCAGCTGAGCATCGCGGAGATTTTGGCGGAAGCCATTAGAAGGGTCGCATTGGGCGATTCGATAAGTAACTTGTTTGTTGAATAGCCCGGTTGGCCGTTCAACAGATTTAATTTATAGTGAAGAGAGTGACCAATGAGTAA
>JAAELZ010000813.1 GCA_024226105.1 Pseudomonadota bacterium
GATTCGCAACTTCCGGTGCTCAGGTTTACGCGTAATACTTTTTGTGTCCAGCTCATGATATTTCTCCTCTTGCTTGTGGTTGGTCAGTTTTTACTATTATGGATTGTTTGTTGTTACTCAATCAATTCAGCGCTATCTTTCATTCTTTGATGCCCCATGGCATCGACGTTAATATAGTGGATCGCGTCCTGCGGGCAAACTTTGGCGCAGGCCGGTTCGCCGCCACAAAGGTCACACTTGGTGACTTTGCCGCGATCAAAATCATAATTGATGGTGCCAAACGGGCAGGCGATGGTGCAGACCTTGCAGCCTACGCAGCGCTCTTCGGAAACGACTTTGGCGCCGGTAGACTCATCCACCGTAATCGCTTCAACGGGACAGGCGCGCATGCACCAGGCTTCTTCACACTGGGTGCAGGTAAAGGGAACGTTACGATCAGGCTCGTGAAAAGAGAAAATTTTTATGCGTGATTTGGGTGCATTGAAAGCGCCCGTCAGTTCGTATGAGCACATCATTTCGCACTGCGAACAATCCGTGCATTTCTCTGGTCTCATAACCAAAGCTTTGTACATATATCTCTCCCGATGGTTTAGGCCGATGAATAAAATCAGACCCGGTATTGTTATTGTATGCGGTACTTAATTTTAGCCCGCAATTTATTCAGTTAATACTACCCATAAGCCCTCTGGAGATCAAGGCTTCCCCGAAGACTGTAAAATCCTTGAAAGCAGAGTTTTATAACCCGGATAGTTTTCCGGCGTGAGTTGATATTTTTGCCCTGCACTGCCCCAGGACTCACGCTCACGCAGTTTTTTGCTTAGCTGATTTTCATCCGCAAAATAAACCCCGCCGACAGCGTCTACACCCCGGTCGAACAAAACATCCGGCAGGCCGCTTCCGGAAGGGCCGATCAGGCTGAAGTTCTCCGCGCCCCGGCAATGGCTGAGAAGTTCGTCGATGCTGTCGTTGATCAATGTGGCGGCTGTACATAAAACAATCCGGCAACTTTTTAGGTCTGCCGGATCCTGGCTCAGTGCCAAACCCGGCCGCAGCTCAACCCGTTCCGGCTGCCGTTCCAGCACCAGTACCTCGACATCTTTGGCAAGCAATTTGTCGATCAGCGGGCAGAAATAGCCAACCATTCCAATACGCTCGCCCGCACGGGGTTTGCCCGAGCCCATGTTGACACCCGCTTCTTCGCGAAGTGGCAATAAACCGGCACGCGCCATTACGAATTGGCTCATGGCGTTGAATGCACCCAACGCGATGGCCCTATTGGCCGGACCCCGGTCTGTAAACAAGCTGACAAGATCGAGCAGCTCGAGCTCGGTGCTGGTATCTGCCGGAAAGGTTTCCCACAGTGAATCCAGCGCACCGGGTAAACTGGCATAAAATGGCGCAACCGTCCCGCTTTCAAGAAAAAGCAGGCCGAACTCATCCCTGATCTCAGGTGTTTCTTCCAGGTCGGGAAGATACAGTCGGCTTACCTTTGGTAACTCAA
>JAAELZ010000814.1 GCA_024226105.1 Pseudomonadota bacterium
AAATCGTTGCGTACGGGTCACGCTTTGATCTAGAGTTATTCTGACCTTAATCTGGCACATCCAGAACGAATACAGATGCCCTGAGGGTTTTCCTCTGGTGCCGATCTTGTTATTGTTTTTCAGCACCAGCGGGTTAGCTCTGATATTTCTGTAGTTTTAGATTACTGAGGTAAGCTTGCTATGATGATGCAGATGGTGATTCGTCGGCTCCTGATCGGGGTCGCAACCCTGTGGGTGGTTTCCGTTCTGGTTTTTGCCGGAACTAATATATTACCGGGTGACGTTGCCCAGATTATACTCGGGCAGAGCGCGACGCCGGAGACTCTGGCGGCATTACGCACCGAGCTGGGCCTTGATCAGCCCGCTTATATGCGATACTGGGGTTGGGTCGGCGATATGCTCAGCGGAGACCTGGGCACCTCCAAAGCCGGTGGTGCGGCGATCGCAGATATGATTGGTGGCCGTCTGGGAAACACCATGATGCTCGCGGGCATCGTTGCGCTGATCTCTATACCCATTTCAATTTTCCTGGGTTTATTGGCAGCGATGTATCCGGGTACCATCCTGGATCGGATTCTTACATTTGGTACCTTAAGTACGATTTCAGTACCCGAGTTTTTTATCGCCACGTTTATGGTATTGATCTTCGCAGTGCAACTGCACTGGCTACCGGCGATAGCCCATATCGATAAAGATGGAACTTTTCTGGATTTGATGTTAGGTCTGGCGATGCCGATACTGGTGCTCACCGTGGTGGTCTCGGCACAGATGATTCGCATGACGCGTGCCGGCATTTTAAATGTGATGAATTCTCCTTACATTGAAATGGCGATACTTAAGGGCATTCCGCGCAAACGTATTATTTTGCGCCACGCCCTGTTTAATGCCATTGGGCCGATTGTTAACGTTATTGCACTCAACCTCGCTTATCTGGTCAGTGGTGTGGTTATTGTCGAAACGATATTTGCCTATCCCGGGCTGGCCAAGCTCATGATAGACGGTGTACAGACCCGCGACCTTCCCCTGGTACAGGCTTGCGCGATGATCTTCTGCGGCACCTACGTGATACTCATCATTATCGCTGATGTGCTATCGATCGTGTCAAACCCACGTCTGCGACAGCCGAACTAAATATTGAGGAACAGGTATAAATCATGAATCAAAATACAAACATGAGTGAAGCGGACATAGAGTCGAACAACACCTCAAAAAGTAAGTACGATGAGTTGCCCGATGCGCCGCCTAAAAAGCGCATCAAATTATCGTGGGTGGGAAAAATATCCGTGGCGATTGTGGCTGCGTGGGTCATCATTGCCTTTATTGGCCCGTATATAGCGCCATACGATCAGGCAGACATGGCGGCGGATGACAGCTTTATGCCCGGAGACAGCGACTTTATATGGGGAACCGACTCTCTGGGCCGTGATACCTTCTCCCGTGTCATCTGGGGTGCACGAGCCACCATCGGTATTTCAACGGTTGCAACGCTTCTGGCCTATATGATGGGCATAACCCTGGGCATTGCGGCCGCGGTTAAAGGGGGCTGGATAGATATGTTGCTCAGCCGAATCAACGATGCCATATTGTCACTACCCTCCATAATGCTGGGCTTGATCGTTATTGCCGCCCTGGGTTCTTCTATCCCTATTTTGATCGGTACGGCGGCCATTATTTACGCGACCAGCGTGTTTCGGATAGCGCGCGCACTGGGCCAGGATATTATGGTTCAGGATTTTGTCGAGGCCGCGCGGGCGAGAGGTGAAGGCGTGTGGTGGATTATTACCCGCGAGGTGATGCCGAGTGCAGCAATGCCGTTGGCGACGGATTTTGGTTTGCGCCTGGTGTTTGTG
>JAAELZ010000815.1 GCA_024226105.1 Pseudomonadota bacterium
CAACCGCAAAGCAAGAGTAAAGAATCACTCAGGCTATGGAAGCAGATGGCAGCCACTGCAGTGATGTTGGTGGCGATTGCGACAATTACCTTTTACTGGTTGAGGTCGCCGACTTCGATCGATGAACCAGTCCCCATTGAAAGTGGGACATTCTCGCTGCCTGATAAGCCGTCAATCGCCGTATTACCCTTTACCAATATGAGTAGTGATGTCGAACAGGAATACTTTGTTGACGGTATGACCGAGGATCTGATAACGGACTTGTCCAAAATATCCGGCCTGTTCGTAATTTCCCGTAACTCTGTTTTCACCTATAAGGGAAAATCGGTGAAAGTTCGACAGGTGGCAAAGGAACTCGGCGTGCGCTACGTACTCGAAGGCAGCGTTCGCAAGGCGGGTAATCAGCTCAGGATCAATGCCCAGTTAATCGATGCTAACACGGGAGGTCATATTTGGGCCGATCGTTATGACGGAGCTTACGAGGACGTATTTTTATTGCAGGACAAGGTCACGAGCAAGATCGTCACCACCCTGGCAGTCAAACTGGCGGAAGGCGAACAAGACCAGATTACGCAAATAGAGACCGAGAACACGCAAGCATACGACACCTTTCTCAAGGGCTGGGAGCAATACCAGCGGCAACGGCCAGAGAGTTTCCTTAGCGCGATAGAATTATTCGGGGAGGCGACCCGGCTTGATCCTGGTTATTCCCGTGCCTACGCCGCGCTATCGGCAACCTATTGGCAGATATATAAAAGATATTGGCACTTCAAGATCGGCCTGCCTAACTCTCACGAGCCCCGCTACATTGCGGAACAATACCTGGCGCAAGCCATGAAAAACCCGTCGCCGCTGTCGTACCAGGTGGCCGCCAGCATCCAGGCACAACAGGGACTTCATGACGAAGCGATCAGCAATGGAGAACGCTCGATTGCACTGGATCCCAACGATGCCGATAGTTACGCCACGTTGGCCGGAGCCCTTAATCTGGCGGGACAACCGGATGAAGCCCTGTCGATGATCGAGCGCGCGATCCGGCTGAATCCTCATTATCCCGCGTCATACCTCTATGAAATCGGGCTTGCCCGGTTTGGAATCGATGATTTTAAACGGGCAGCCGTTTCACTCGAAAAAGCGATTGCGATAAATCCCGATGACCGATGGTCTTCGCGGTTGCTGATAGCGACGTTCGGCCATCTGGGGCGCAAGCACGATGCGACTCGGATGATCGATAACGATGAAGCCGCCATCTTCGGAATGGATCCCTTATCGGTTAGAAGCATCACTTTCTGGTACCCCTTCAAGAAGCGATCGGACACGAAACGTCTCGCTGAAGGTCTGCGCAAGGCGGGCGTTCCGGATTGAACCTTTCGCCTGGCGAATTCAGAATGCCAGCGTCTGGCCGGGCTTCATTTCGAGCACCTCGATCGATGAATCTCCCAGAGCCTCTATCAACTCCGCCGGTGTGCGATTGATGACCGGATAGGTTCCGTAATGGATGGGGATTACCTGTTTCGGCTTGAGTAGTTTCTTCAGCGCGTAAGCAGCGCCCACCGGATCCATGGTAAAGTGCCCGCCGATACAAACCATGGCAAGATCCGGGTTGTAGAACTCACGGATCAAAGCCATATCGCCGAACACGGCGGTGTCGCCCGAATGGTAAATTTTGAATCCATTCTCGAATTCCACGACATATCCGACCGGCACGCCGCCCTCCCTGAGACGCAGGCTGTTGGGTTCAAGGGTGAAACCAGGCATTGTGTAGTCAACCGCCGAGCCATGCTCGGCCGGGACCATATGTACCTTGATGCCCTGGCCTAGCGGTGACACGGTGCCACCCTTGTTCATGCCGACAAACTTTTCACCCGGGATCAGGCCAAGACTAATCATGTTGAGAGCATATCCATACGGGCCGACTATCTTGGCGCCGGTCAGGGAAGCGAGTTCCACGAGGTCCCTCGTATGGTCGCTGTGACCGTGGGTGACAAGGATCAGGTCTACCTTGCCGAGGGCTTTCAGATCTTTGTATTCGGCCGGTGTCTTGGGATTTTTTTTCAAAAACGGGTCGACAACGATGACCTTGCCCTCGACGCTGGTAAAGCGCACGGTTGCGTGTCCGAGCCACAGCACTTCCACTTCCGCAGCCCATATGGGGCTGGCCCATAAAACAATTGCGGTCGCAACAATCAGGATTCTACTAAGCATTTTTAGTCCCCCTTTTTTAGTTCACACTCTATTTTCGCATACCAACATGAGTAAATGGTAATTCCGCGAGGATATATAGGAGCCGGTATCGATTACATTGCTAAAACTTGAGGGTCCTCTTTGGGTCGACTGCCGCCCACTGGAGATTTCTGAGGGTCTGCTTTCCGGAGTAGGAGATGACTGGGCACCTCGCAGCTTGCATGTTGTACGGTATGGATGTTCTGGGTACCAAGTGTCGAGTGCTCGGGAAACCGTAAGGAAATTATTTCTAAAAAACGGCTTGTATCTTTTATCATTCGCCTCTCAACAATATGGTTAGCCATTCTGGCGCTGTAGATAAATTATAGGAATCAGTTATGCATTGTTGTGCTCAGTGGTGCAATCTCAGCAACGGGTGCCCCGTTAAGCTATTGATTAATATACAAAAATAAATGCCTTGTCATTCTCATAATGATGAGGTCCGCTGTTTAAATCAGGGCGTAGCCACCATTTTTGGACGTCGTGAGCACACCGCGCACCCTGGGTAACACTTTTAACTTCACTTATGTGTCGTGAAACCCATCAAGGACTACTTTAGTGTTTTTGCGCGTAACCAGGTGCCCAGTTCGATTTCATCAACAATTCCTCGAGCCGCACTAATTATCAAGTCGCCTACTTCTTTGTGATCGTAACTGAGTTCGATGCCGTTTAGAGATAAACAAACATCCATACAGGCGAATGCTTTACGTTTATTTGCATCATTGAAAACATGTCCCACCGCGAGAAAACAGGCGTAGCAGGCGGACAAATCAAATTCATCATTGATCATTCCGAATGACATTCTGTTTTCAATTTGTGCCAGGACAGCTTCTAGTGATTTGTCGCCAGCCATTCCCTGGAGTTCGTTTTCTCCTATGACAAGATCATGAATTTCGATCACGTCCGCCTGTGTAAGAAATTTCAATGTTACTTATCTTTCAAATAATCAAGGGTTGAAGCCAGCTGCTGTTTGCGACTATTGAATTTCGTGGCGGCCTCATCGGGCTCAGTGGATTCAAAGCTCAGTATCTCAACGGCGGAGGCGGGTACAAAATAGCCTTCCAAATGATCCCGATTCAGAATGGCAACCGGTTTCCCTCCAGCCTGGTTGATTACTTTTTTGGGATTCCGAAGCTCGGTTAGTGAGGCGGTTTTGTTGGTGAGTAGATTTTGCATGATTGTTTATCGCACTATTCGTTGTATTTGTATATTTTAATATACATTTAGATATACATCAGATTGGATATTTCCCTGAGTGGTAGCATCTGATGCAGCCTCGAATATTCCTGGCCCCTTAAAATTTAGATCGAAATCAATTTCATGCTGAAGCCATTCTGTGGGAAATCAACGAGGCTTTTGCCTGCCAGACGATTTATTGTTGGAATAAGCTTGGTATCGACAATGAAATCTTTAATGTTAACGGTGGCGCAATATCGATTGGTCATCCTTATAGCATGACAGGTGCCCCTACCAAAAACCCGGTACGCGGTGATTTACTTGAATTTTCCGACTGCGGGCGGGTAGCGTTTCCTGTATGAAAACTATTCTTACCACCCTCGGCGCAATACTGGCGGATCTCCTGCGGAGCAGAGCTTCGCTCCAACTCGAGATACTCGCCTTACGCCAGCAATTAGCGATGGTTGCCGACCGCGATAGGAAATGATTCAGCTTTCATAAGAGCGAACGCATTTTTTGGGTTTGGCCCTATCGTCTGTGGCCCGCGTGCTTACAGACACTAAAGATCTTCAAGCCGGATACATTGGTCCGATGGCATCGAGATATACGAGTCCACTGTTGCAAAGTACATGATTCGACACGGTAATCCTCCGTCCCAGACCTGGCGTACGTTTCTCGAAAATCATGCGACTGACCTTGTCTCAGTCGATTTTTTCACCGTCCCGACTGCCACATTTCGAATCCTATACGTGTTTGTCATTTTACATCACGAACGGAGAGAAATCGCTCACTTTAACGTGTGGGTGGCGAATTCGTAATTAATACCTGAAATACCTGATACTCAGGCACTGACAAGCTA
>JAAELZ010000816.1 GCA_024226105.1 Pseudomonadota bacterium
AGCTTTTCTGTGATGGCGCGCGCCTAGGTTTTCCCTTTCCCCTCATTATCCAGGAGCCTGTCGGACTCCTAGGGGCTGGTAAAACACGATAGAGATCCGGGATGCGGTGAGCATAGCGAACCGCATCTCTTTTTTTGTTTGATGCTTGTTGGCAACTCTGCACGGCTGCCCTTTAGAAAAATGCGCACACCAAATAGGGTAGATATAAGCGTCTTACTCCAGGAATTTAAAACCCCAATCCCACAATGGACGGAACGACAAATAGGGTTATAATCTCCGTTTAACCGCGCAAATGACACAAAACCAAGAGCGAAATCATGCCGAAATACCAACGCCTGCCAGCCGCCTTCCTCACGCTTCTGATTTTAGTGGCAAATCCTTTGCTGGCTCAAAGCAATACTGGTAGCTTCCCGAACCCGATGCTGGATCAGGCACGAACGCTGTACGACCCAATGCGCCGGGAGACGCGCCGCGCATACAATCAATACGACGGATATCGTCAGCGCCAGTACCGGCCTGTACAACGCCCTTATCCACAGCGACGGACGCAATACAGGCCGCGTGAACAACGCTACGTCCCGGATAATTATCAACGTGAGTACCGTCGTAGTTATGAACGTTTTGCTCAATATCAGCGACGTTTCAATAATCGAAAATGGTATCCTGATTTGCAGCCCTCGTCCTTGCATGATATCGAACCAGGCTTTAACACGTTGCCGGAAACGGAACAAAGCAGGAATTTACAGACGACCTTGCCCGAATGTCCGGCTGAAGCAGTGCCGGTTCCAGTATTTGATGCGGATAAGGATGGCATTACTGACCAGATCGATGAATGCCCACAAACAGCTGCGAATACAGCTGTAGATACCTATGGTTGCG
>JAAELZ010000817.1 GCA_024226105.1 Pseudomonadota bacterium
TAGCTCTCTCACGGTCATTTTGTCAGCGAAGTCCCTGGGCATAATATCGGCGAACCCTTCTGCGATGACTGCACCCGGATCAACAATGCTTTGCTGAATTTGCATCTTATCCTGGCGTTCTCCCACATCATCCAGCGCGGGGCCTACGGCAGAGGTGGCTCCCAGCAGGGTGTGACAGGCCTGGCAACCGTATTTCTTTATCGCAGCCTCGGCAGTTTCTGCCGGTGCCGGTAAAGTACCCGCATCGCCCCGTGCTATCGTAGCGGTTTCAACGGCTGGCACCTCTTCGGGCAGCTCGACGGTAATCTCGTTCCCGTCTTTATGCTGTAAGTAGGCAACAATCGCGTCTATTTCTATCGATGTTAACTCGATAGGCGCCACATCCACTTTTGGCATTGGTGAAACCGTATCATTGCTACCCGCGACTCCCCAGTCTTTAACCACGTAAGCGCCGGGTTCAAGCATAGATTCAACAATATAGTCTTGCACACTCTGCGCCTTGCCCTGATAACGCTCATCGGCAAGCCGCTCTTCGGCTAACCCGACCATATTCTCACCCTGGATATCCGGTGCGCGACCCAGTGGTGGTGGTTTATGGCAAAGCGTGCAGGTCCCCTTACCCATGAACAGGCCTTCACCCAGCGCCGCAAACGATTCCGGGGTCAGCGAGCTCAGATCAATCTCCTCTTCAACCGGGGCCTCACCTTCCACTTGTGGCAGTAAATTAGCCACCAGGGTAAAGACCAGCGTCAGGGCCACACAAAACCCAAGCACCCTGGGCAATATGCTGCCGTTCATGAATCTCACCGGTGTTACAAGTTTCATGCCGAAACCTCTTCACTTTCAGCCGGTTTAAGCTGCCGTGTTTCACTCAATGAAGCAATCCAGAATATGAACAGCACGATCAGCAGGAATAAAATGGTGACGATGGTCATCATATTGCCCGCATAACCGATAGCCGGAACAAAATTGTCGGGCGAGTTATCTTTCATCACGGTGTATACGTGCCAGTGCGTCCTCACCGAAGAGCGCACATAACCCATCAATGCCATGAGCCAGGTAAAGGCAATGGGCAATGCGAACAGAGCATATTGTGAACGATTGCTAACCTGTCCCCAGACAGACGGAATCGTTTTGGCCTTTCTAAACAGCATTATGTCGATGGTTATCCCTGAAACGATGACCACCAGCGTTGAGACCACCTGCATGACACTGGAGCCCACTTTATACACCGTATTCGTGAAGTAACCGTAATACACACCTGCAAAAATAATATTCACGATTGCCACCACGTATATCGCAACCATAAACGCGTTCAAGATCGGTGCGTTGCTGACGGTGGCGACCTTATCCGCTCGCCGATACAGCTGGAACGAGAGGAAAGTAAACACCAGCATCAGGTTAACCGCGATATTCTTCGCCGGCATGATGCCCAGCGGCCCCAGCAAATGGTGATGGCTACCGCCGAGTTGTTTGATTTCCTGCGCGCTTAAAATCAGCGTGTGCGGGGTCACCCAGACCAGAAAACAGGCGACCAGAACAACGGCAATATATTTAATCATCCAGGCGTATCGTTTTGAGCCTTCGGTACGTGACATGCCCGACCACAGGTAATAGTTACCCGCAAGCAATATCGTACCGATCAGTACCGCCTGCACTATAAATAACCAGGCCAGTATGCCGCCCATTGCAGTAATCCCCATTTGCTGGGAATAGGCGTATATTTCCGCCATCAGCCAATAACCGGCAAAGGGCAAGGGCAGGAACGCAAGAATGGCGATAAAGTTGGCGGTATAACCCATCCAGTCGTAGTGCGCCTTCATTTCCTGAGTTTTAGCACTTAGGAACTTATACCCTGCATAGGCGCCTACAATGGCGCCACCAAATGCAATATTGGCGATAAAGCGATGCAGGTTTACCGGGTTCCATAGTGGCCCCTTTATGATCTCCCATATGTCGCCAGTCACCGCACCCGTGGCATCCACTCCGGAGGGCGCCATCATAAAGGTTGCCCAGGCGTTGGCCATTACCAGCAGGGTCGTACCCACGACGTTTAACCCCAGTCCGATGGTTAAATGTATGTATTTGTGATTGCCATAACGTAACGCGCTCCAGCTGTAATAATAAATATACAAAAAGGCGCTTTCAGCGAAAAACAGAAAGGCGTAGACCAGAACCTGTGTATCAAATACCCGCATCATGTAGTTCATCAGTTGCGGATAAAGCAGGAACAGGGTAAAAGCAAGAAAACCGCCCAGCAGTGCGGTAATCGAATACGCGGTCATGCTGATTTTCATGAACTCGTGCGCCATATCATCATAACGCTCATCACGGGTTTTAACCCCGATCCATTCAATCACCAGTACGAACAGGGGCACAGCAAGCACAAAAGCTGCGAAGAACAGGTGCATTTGTGCTGCAATCCATACGATTCCACGACTACTGGCGCCGACCCTGGGATAGTCCGACTGCTTCAGTTTGGGTGCGCCCTGGGGAGCTAAAACTCCTTCGTCCGCAATTTCATCCTGATCGGGCGTAAGCTGCTGCGATGGTTCCGGATCGCCTGCGAAACGTACTGAACCGACAGCCCCTACCCTGTCCTGCGTTGTATCTGTCGCCGTGCTGGCGTAGGCAGAAGCGGTTGATTCAAGTATCACCGAAGAGCCCAGCGCAGCTCCAGCCAGAACAAGCACAGCTACCAGAAATAACTTAAGTTGATATCCTGTTTTCATTATCCTGAACTCCTCAGTTGGACGGGGCATGGTATGTTTGTTTGGCGGCGCAGGGTAAGGCAGTCTGATCGCCACATAGACTACTGTGCTGGTGTTAGGTCGGCGTTAAGAGCCAATCCCTGCATCGACATAATCCCATGATTCAGAAAGTAAAATAAAATCGCCGTGACAACGAATGCCAACAACATCGCTATAAGGCGGTTGTTTAAGAAGCGCATAGTCTATTACCCTTTTTAATAGCCCTTTAGTGGCCGTGCGGCGTTACGCCGTGTGAATAAATTAGCAACCACCAGAAAAACAACAATGAACCGGCCAAAGCGATAAAAAACACTTTAGAGCCCCAGTTCTCACCCAAAATAGTTTCAAGTAATTTGACCAGCATCGCTTTATAAACCTAAATCGTTAAATACCGGATACACGCCTGTTTCACAGGCGCGTACCTGCTTTAGAAGTCTTAAGCAAATATCAGGCCAAGTTTTTTCATTGCGCATATACGGGTTTTCAGTCAGGTCCAGCTTTTATTATTTAAGTAGAAATATCATTTACTTATGTCCCTGAGGCGCCGCAAACCGAAAACCCGATTCTTACACTGTAAATCTTGTGTTGATTCGAGCTATTGAATGCAATCGGTTACGCAATATGGCAGCCCCTGTTTCGATTGAACGATTCGTTCAATCCATGGGTTTTAGCTTCCGGGAGAAACCATTTTGACGCGCCTTACAGGGCGGAATCTGCTCAACTATACCGATTGTTATCATACACATATGAAGCTGTTTGAAATCACTATTTGAGCTGTTTAAAAACCTTGGCATACAAATTGCTTACTGTCTACTATTCATTCATTTTTTCTGTTAGGGTGCGCGTGTGACAAATACTGACGTTGTTGGAAAACTGCAAACACTCATTAGCGAAGGCGACGAGGTGGATCGATGTTATGCGATCCAGAGCCTGGTCACCATGAATCATACCGGCGCCAATGATTTGCTGGTGAACTGTCTTCGCGACGATGACATTGATGTCTGTGTCGATGCTGCGAATGCTCTGGCAGAACTGGGTGATCATTCCACTTCTGAGAAATTGATTGAATCACTGTTAAACGATCCGGATGGTGAAGTTAAAACAGCCTGCATTAAAGCGCTTGCCAACCTCGGAGAGCGCGAAGCAATCCCTCACCTGCTCAAAATAATCACGGATCGCCCCGATGACATTGCCTTTGATACCAACGAATGGGATTACTGGTGGGACATGCAGCTGGAATGCATAAAGGCTATGGGAAAAATGCGGGTTAGTGAAGCGGTATCTGCTTTGCAAGGGGTACTCGA
>JAAELZ010000818.1 GCA_024226105.1 Pseudomonadota bacterium
GAACACCGCTATCAAATTCTGAAGATAACATCGCCGGGGAACCAAGAAACACACCATGACCCTCGATGGCAGCGCGCACCAGGGAATTTGGATCATCTAATATCGGGCCGCGTTGCCCGTCAGCTTCGTCCAGGCCGGCAGCGATCATCCATTCTGACCATTCCTGATGATTGGTTTCATGCAGTAATACATGGTGACGCAGGTCGCCGGGCGCAAACAACGGGTGAGAGCCTTTCAGTTTTGAAGGGCTGCATATCGGTACGGCAGCTGCATCCATCAATTTCTCTGAAATTACGCCTGGCCATAGACCAAGGCCCCAGCGTATCGCCAGATCCGCATCATTTCGTGTGAAATCGACTAACTGAACTGAATGATGGATCCGAAGATCGATCTCCGGCTGCCCCGCCCAGAAGCGCCCTAAGCGTGATGCCAGCCAACGCGAACCAAAAGTGGGGGTGACGCTCACCGTCAGTGTCATGCGATCAGTGGACTGTCGAATTCGGCAAGATGCTTCCGCAATACGGTCGAGTGCCTGCGAGATCACCGGGTACAGTTGTGCTCCCGAATCGGTCAATGCAAGTTGGCGCTTTTGTCGATTGAACAACACTACTCCAAACCAGTCTTCCAAATGCCTGACCTGATGACTGATGGCAGTAGGCGTGACCGCAAGTTCGTCAGCAGCACGGCTAAAGTTCAGGTGCCTGGCCCCTGCTTCAAAGGCACGTAGTGCATTGAGTGGTGGAATGCGTCGATTCATGTATTTTAATGATGAGAATAATTCATCTAACGAGTGAATAATGATCGATTGTAACATTCCCACTATTAGCTAGATAATAAAAGCCATAGATGCAATTTGGGTTTTTTAATTCTTTTTGAGGGCTGAGAAAATGTTTGAATACATGATGCAAGGTATCGCGAGAGCAGGTGGAGTAGAAATGCAGGCGGGAAGCACCATTTTACCGCAAAAGGTAGTAGAGCCACGGCAAGCTGGAATCGTTGGACGCTTTACCAGGCGCTTGATAACACACGCTACTGAGAGGTCGCACAGCTGGTCGTCCAAATTAGTGCCGCAGAAGAATGAATCCGGCTTAGCTAAGCGTGACGCTATTTCGGATATATGTTCAACACCGATATAAAGAATGGCGCCCCGAGACGGTTCGACCTTCTGGCTTGCCATTTAGGGGGCGCTAGTTCCAAAACTTGAAGTATCTGCTTGAACCCAAAGCCGTCATTTCAAAACACCCGGCAGGAAACAGCCTCTGCCCAAAACGGACAATTCAATTACCTCGCACATAGGTAGCTGCCGGTCGACCAGAACCATATTCTTCTGCTGAGGTTTGCCGAACAAGTTCAAGGCAGTCGTGTTATTCGTTTCTGGATTTCAGCCAGATTTCTCTCAATAGACTCCAGGTACGGGTTCTCGCCACTTATCGGATGCTTAAGATAGCGACGTAAATCCGAGCACTCAACGGTCAATTTCTTATGCATAAGAATGCCCCAGAAATCAGGTGTACTTCTCAGTAATTGCTCATAGCTGGCAAATGGCCACTCATCTTTCAAAAGCCCCTGGTATTGATAGCTTTCTTTGAACTCATGGAAAAGCGCCTCTAGTTTATCGGGGTAGTTCGGGTCACTCATTTGACCGATGTAATCCGCAGTGCAGACCATTTTTCCAAGCTC
>JAAELZ010000819.1 GCA_024226105.1 Pseudomonadota bacterium
GACGACTGGCGTAATGAGGCTATATATTCCACCGCATCCATCACACCCGGCGTATCTTCGCCTTCAATATTCAAAGACCGCGTATCATCCAGGCCGGCGGCCAGAAACACCGCATCATAGGTTTCGCGTAATTCAGCCAGGCTGGTGTCAACGCCCAGTTGGATGCCCGTTTTCACTTCAATCCCGCCAATTGACAGGATGTAGCGTGCCTCCAGCGCGGCAATATCATCGTTCGCTTTGTAGGCCGCGATACCGTATTCATTCAAACCCGCTATTTTCTCGCGTGCTTCGAAGATACAGACCTGATGCCCCAGCTGCGCGAGGCGATGCGCACATGATAACCCCGCCGGACCGCCACCCACCACCGCGACGCTATAACTGCTGTCTTTCGCGCGTGTAAACAGGGGACGTTGCGCCTGTAGTACCGGATCCGTCGCATAACGTTGCAAGCGCCCGATTTCAACCGGTTTGCTTTCATGCGTATTGCGCACACAAACCTCTTCACACAATACTTCGGTCGGACATACCCGCGCGCACATGCCGCCCATTATGTTTTCAGACAGAATGGTTTTTGCCGCGCCCAGAGTATTTCCGGTACGGATTTTTTGAATGAAAGCCGGTATATCAATCCCGGTCGGACAGGCCGTGGTGCACGGCGCGTCATAACAAAAATAACAACGCGCGGCTTCAATCGAAGCCTCTGCCGGCGTTAGCGCCGCGTGTAAATCTGTAAAGTTTTTAGCGATACGGGCGCTATCCAGGCGATGGCTCTGAATATCACTTGCCGCTTCGAATAAACTATTTAGGGGATCAGTCATTTGGGCCTCCGCTTGTCCAATCAGCGCCCGGCGAAGCTGACCATCTGGTCAGGTTTAAGGTGTGGTGTATCAACATGAGATTCCTCCGCTTAACTTCTATCTACAGCTTTTGGCTTACTTATTTTGGCCTGGCGTTGCAGCGCATCATAAAAAGGCGCAAATGCGGGCCGGTTTACGTATTTGCCTGCCCC
>JAAELZ010000820.1 GCA_024226105.1 Pseudomonadota bacterium
GGTGTAGACTCCAGTGGCGTTCAGCACAAGGCAGATATCGTTAAACGGGCGTTATCAAGCAATCGGGAATATTGCGCTACACCGGAGGGCATCTTGCGTAGCCTGGGCGGGTTTGAGGTCGTGGCGATAAGTGCGGCGATGATTCGTTGTGCACAATTGGGCTTGCCGGTGCTGGTGGATGGCTATATTGTTTCAACAGCCGCGTTGGCCGCAACACGCATAAATTCGTCTGTGGCTGACTGGCTGCATTTTAGCCATCGCTCTGCCGAACCGGGGCACGCTGCAATTCTCAGGGAGATGAAGGTGAACTCTGTGCTCGATTTAGGCATGCGCCTGGGCGAAGCCAGCGGTGCAGCGGTGGCTGTGCCCCTGTTTCGACTGGCCTGTGATCTGCATAACAATATGGCTACGTTTGCAGAGGCAGGAGTATCTGAAGGGTGATTTCAAAGTTTTAATCGTGTCTGATGACTCCTTTGAGGTCACCATTTTTATCTATTCTTCGTGATCAATTCGGTTGAGGCCATTTAATGCCGCAACGCGATAGGCTTCGGCCATAGTAGGGTAGTTGAAAGTTGTTTCGGCAAAATAGCGCAGGCTGTTGGCTTTACCTTTCTGGCGCATGATCGCCTGGCCGATATGGATGATTTCAGCCGCGTTATCGCCAAAGCAGTGTATGCCCAGTATTTCCAGTGTTTCTCGATGGAATAACAGCTTCAGTACGCCGGTCGTGCGGCCGGTAATTTGCGCGCGCGCGATGGTCTTGAACAGAGTATGAGCGACATCGTATGGCACTTTTTTATCGGTCAGTTCTTTCTCTGTTGCCCCCAGAGAACTGATTTCAGGATTGGTGTAGATACCGTTGGGCACATCTTCAATTAAATCCCAGTCACTCTCACCCAGGTCAATTTTTGTACCGACAAAGCGGCCCTGGTCGTAGCTCGCGCTGGCCAGCCCTGGCGGGCCGATTACATCGCCTACGGCGTAAATATGCGGGACGGCTGTCTGGAAGGTTTTGTTTACGACTAACTGTTCGCGGTGGTTTACTTCTACGCCCAGTGCCTCAAGGTTCAAAGAGGCTGCATTACCCGATCGGCCATTAGCCCACAATAGATATTCACTCGTAAACTGCTTTCCGGATTCGCAGTGTAGTGTTACCCGGTTCTTTTCACTACTGACACGTTGATATCGTTCGTTGTGCCGAATCACCACACCCTGTTCGCGCAAGTGATAACCCAGTGCATCCGTAATTTCATCATCGAGGTAAGACAGTAGTTTGTCGCGCGTATTGACCAGGTTGACCTTGAGGCCAAGATTAATAAATATTGAGGCGTATTCGCAGCCGATGACGCCTGCACCATAGATAGTAATAGAACGTGGTGTGTGGGTGAGATCCAGGATGCTGTCGGCATCCACAATATTCGCCTGTTCAAAATCGACATCATCAGGGTGATAGGGGCTGGAACCGGTAGCGATAACCGCATGATCAAAACTCAGCATGGTCTGATGTGAATCATCCTGGGTGATCTGTAAGGTGTGCTCGTCAGCAAACGATGCGGTGCCGGTAAAAACCGGTACGCGGTTACGCTGATAGTGGCGTATACGCAGCGCAACCTGGTCGTTGATGATTTCGTTAGCGCGATTTAGCAACTGCTGGTAGGTAACATGGGTTTGCATCGCCGCAGTTGCAAAAAAGGGGTCGCGACGAAATTCCATAATGGATTGAATGCTTTGCCTAAGGGATTTGCTCGGAATCGTGCCGTAGTGTGTACAACTACCCCCCACGCGCTTGTGTTTTTCGATAATGGCCACACTAAAACCGCCTTTCACCAGGCGCATGGCGGCACCTTCTCCTCCAGGACCACTGCCAATGACGACCACGTCAAAATGTTCTTTTCTCATCTTTTTAAATTAGTGTGTAAATTAAGTTCTGTTTAAAAGTGGCTTCAACGAATACGCAATCGAGGCATCCTGTTTTATGAGCGGAGCAGGTTTCAGGGGAGGACCTCTGTGTGTCTGGGTGTGTCAGATTGAGTTTTTCTAAATAGGATGATCATTCATGAATTATTAAAGGTTCCCTTCAGGCGCACTCCGGGCAATCAGGGTTGCGTTTGAGGGTTATGGTGTGCCAATCCATAAGGTTGGCATCATATAACAGTACTTTTCCCACCAAAGAGGGTTGGCCTAGTAACAAATTCATTGCCGCCTGTGCCTGCATTGTACCGATAACGCCGACCAGGGGGGCGACCACGCCCTCCATTGCGCAACTCGCATCGCGCAGATTTTCGCCCGGGTACAGGCAGTGATAGCAGGGGCTATCGGCCTGATTCGGGTCGAATGCAGTGACCTGGCCTTCCCAGCGAATGGCTGCGCCCGATATTAGCGGGGTTCTGGTCTCACGGGAAATACGATTGAGCCCGAAGCGGGTTTCAAAATTATCGGTGCAGTCGAGGATGATGCTGGCCGATTTTGCGATTTCAGTTAGCTCTGCTTCGTCGGCAAAGTAATCAATGGTATTGATTTTCACATCAGGATTGATTGCTTTAAGCGAGGCGGTTGCAGATTCTGTTTTGAGTTCGCCGATGTCGGCTGTAGTGTGCAAAACCTGCCGCTGAAGATTTGACAGATCCACGCGATCGTAATCACACAGCGTCAGTTCGCCAATACCGGCCGCAGTCAGGTACAGCGCAACCGGTGAGCCAAGCCCGCCCATGCCAACGATCAGGGCATGTGAGTTAAGCAGTGTATTCTGGCCGGATTTTCCGATTTGGGGTAAACCAATATGCCGCGCATAGCGCTGTTCTGTTTTTTCCTGCATGCTGGTATTATCGTTTCTGTTTAAGGCCTTATCAATCAAAATTCGCCGCTAATAAGAATAATTAATGTGGCAGATTTTTTAATGAAGTCTTGAACGTGAATTACATATATCTCCCGATTGTTCTCCAGGACTCCTATGACAAATACCTCTATCCGCATTGAGTATCGATATACACTCCATTATTCCCGGGATCACGTATGGGAAAAGCTCAATGATCCGAAAATTTTGACGGCGTGCATAAAAGGCTGTGAATCTGTAACCCGGGAGTCATCAACAAAATTCAGAGCAGTGATTCGTGCGCACCTTGGCGAGATAAAAAAGGACTTCAGCGTTGATCTGGACGTCGATGACAAACACGCCCCCTCAGAATATACCCTGGGGTCGGTAGTGAGCGCGGGCTTGCTTGGTAAAGTTAAGGGATTGGCGGAGGTTGATCTGAAGGAGGCGGGAGAGAATCAGAGCCTGTTGCACTATGTTGCAACGATCGAGGGCGGCGGTTTTCTGGGCAAAGCCCTGCCTTTAATCGAGGGGGCAGCCATTCGGCGTGTGCATGATTTTTTTGATAAATTTGTAGATCATCTTGCGGGCTGATAATATGGCGCTATTAATAGCAGTTGAAGCGATAGCAGGTAGAGAACTATGTTGAAAAAACCTTCGTTCACCCTCGGTATTGAGGAAGAGTACATGCTGGTGCATCCTGAAACCGGTGATCTGGTTCGTGAGGCCCCGGAATCCCTGATGCCGGCAATGCGTGAAAAGCTCGGGGATCAGGTCACGCCCGAATTTTTGCAATGTCAGGTTGAAGTCGGTACCAGGGTTTGTCAGAACGTTAGTGAAGCTCGCGAAGATTTGAGCCGTTTACGCAAAAACGTTGCTGCCGTAGCAGCAGATCATGGTTTTGGGCTTATCGCTTCCTCGACGCACCCCTTTGCCGAAGCGGATCAGCAGATGGTGACCAGCAGGGAGCGTTATGCCACTCTGGAAAATGATTTGCAGCGTGTTGCGCGGCGCCTGCTGATCAGCGGTATGCACGTTCATGTTGGCATTGACGATGACGATGCGCGCATCGACCTGATGTCGCAGGCGGCTTATATCCTGCCGCACATTCTGGCGCTGAGCACCTCGTCTCCCTTCTGGCGGTCGGAAGACACTGGTTTGATGTCTTACCGAATCTGTATCTGGGATGAAATGCCGCGAACCGGTTTGCCGCGGGAATTCGAATCGCATTCAGAGTACATGCGGCATGTGCAGACCCTGGTGGATGCGGGGATTATTGAGGATGCGTCCAAAATCTGGTGGGATTTACGCCCGAGTTGCCGTTTCCCGACACTGGAAATGCGGATTTCAGATTTATGCACCACGCTGGAAGATACCTTGTGCATCGCTGCGCTGTATAGTTGCTGGCTAAGTATGTTGCATCGCCTGAGGTTAAAAAACTTGCGCTGGCGCAGATACTCTTCCATGTTGATCGAGGAGAATCGCTGGCGCGCACACCGATATGGCACCAAAGAAGGGCTTATTGATTTTGGACGGGGCAGGGTTATTTCCTATGCTGACTTAATCGATGAAATTATTGAATTAGTTGCGGAAGATGCGGCTGCACTTGATTGTGAGAAGGAAATCAACCATGCTCGTACTATCCTGGAGCGGGGCACCAGCGCGCACCGGCAGTTATCAATTTACAATACCGCGATGCAGGAAACCGGTGACTCACAACAGGCTTTCAAGCAGGTCGTAGACTGGTTACGGGAAGAAACGCTCAATTTTTAGTTGCTTGTTCCGGCTCTGAAATCTTGACAGCAAATTAGTTGGTAAAACGCTACCGCATTGGATTGAGGCGCGATGGAACCGGGGCTTCAGCCCAGGCATGTTAGAATTCACGCACATTTGGCGGATGTGATCCGCCCACAATAATTAATCGGCACCCTACAAATAGAAACCTGTCTAGCGTGATCAAATTTAACAACGTCACGCTACGGCGTGGCCCAAATGTGCTGGTCGAAGCGGCCAGCTTTTCTTTTGCAAACCGGCACAAGGTGGGCCTGACCGGGGCCAACGGCTGTGGGAAGTCCAGCCTGTTGGCGGTGATTCTCGGCCAGCTTGAAGCCGACGCAGGCAGCGTTCATAAACCTGATGACTGGGTAGTGGCGCACGTCGCCCAGGAAACACCCGGGTCAGATATCGCTGCAGTTGAATATGCCTTGCAGGGTGATGCAGAGCTTATGGCGCTCAATGCTCGCATACAAACAGCTGAGCAGGAACAGGATGGGGCACTGCTGGGTCAATTGCATGCCCAACTGGATGCGATTGATGGTTACGCGGCACACAGCAGGGCATCGGCCCTGCTCAACGGACTGGGTTTTAAAGCCGGTGATATTAACCGGCCGGTTGATTCATTTTCCGGTGGCTGGCGTATGCGTCTGAATCTGGCGCAGGCGCTGATGTGTCGTTCGGATTTATTGCTGCTGGATGAACCTACCAACCACCTTGATCTGGATGCGGTGATCTGGCTTCAATCCTGGCTGGAACGTTACGAGGGAACCCTGATTTTAATTTCCCACGACCGTACCTTCCTGGACGCGGTGGTGAATCAAGTTGCGCATATTGAGCATGGCAAACTGACTGTTTATGCCGGAAACTACAGTGCATTCGAAGTTCAGCGAGCAGCACAGTTGGCGCAACAGCAGGCGGCGTATGAAAAGCAGCAGCGCGAAATACATCATATGCAGGATTTTGTGCGCCGCTTCAAAGCCAAAGCGACCAAGGCAAAACAGGCCCAGAGTCGCGTCAAAATGCTGGAGCGCCTGGAGCTCATTGCGCCGGCGCATGTCGATTCACCTTTCGGTTTTCAATTTAAGAAACCAGAAAAAACGCCGGGTAGCCTGCTAACCCTGGAGAAGGTGGGCGCGGCCTACGGCAGTGAAACCATTTTCGCCGGGGTAAATCTGACCATACTCGCAGGCGACCGGCTGGGTTTGATTGGCCCGAATGGGGCCGGTAAATCAACACTTATTAAGATTCTGGCGGGCGACCTGGGGGCAAGCGGTGGTGAAATCGGGCGTGCCAAAGATTTACGCGTGGGATATTTTGCACAGCATCAGCTCGAACAATTGCACGCGGTACATACCCCCTACCAACATCTTGATGAACTGAGTCTGGGTTTTAGTGAGCAGCAGGTTTACGATCATCTGGGCGGTTTTGGTTTTGCCTATGAGCGCACTAACGAAACCATTGCGCATTTTTCCGGCGGTGAAAAAGCCCGTCTGGTGCTGGCCCTGCTGGTGGCGCAAAAACCCAATTTGTTATTGCTGGATGAACCAACGAATCATCTTGATCTGGATATGCGTCACGCTCTGGCCGTCGCCTTGCAGGGCTTTGAAGGTGCGCTGGTCACCGTTTCGCATGATCGTTTTTTGCTGGAGACGGTAACCGATCAGTTTTATCTGGTTGCAGATCAGCAGGTCAGCGAGTTCGATGGTGATTTAAACGATTATCGAAAATGGCTGGATGCGCGGCGACTTGAATCACAATCGCCGACGGAACCCGGTAAAAATAAATCCCGAAAGGGGCAGCGTCAGGCACGCGCCGCAAAGCGCGAGCAGCTCAAACCCCTGTTGCGGGCGGTCGCCGGGCTTGAAAAAGAACTTGAGCGATATAGCATCGAAAGTGCTGCGCTGGATGAAAAACTGGCGGATAGTTCGCTTTATGACGTATCAGGCAAAGAGCGCCTTACAAAACTCATGAAAGAAAAGGGCAGGGTAGACAATCAACTTGAAGAGGTTGAGATGTTGTGGCTGGAAGCGGGTGAGGCGTTGGAAGCAGCCCAGGAGGTTTAGTAAATGTTGTCAAAAAGGGTCTATTTTCTGGCCGCCACACAAGCACGCTATATCCTGTCCAACTGAGGATCAGAATTATGGCATTCGGGTCCAATACTACCCTGTTTTGTTGTCTAGAGGCCTTCTCTATACGGTTACCACTTTGCTTGGCCTGTCGATTATCGTCTGCGGTCGATCCATTTCAGACTCCTAGAGTCGCATGCAATGGCCGGTGCTGATCTCAGCTTCCTCACTTGCGATTTTTCGCAACCATGCTACGAAGTCGATTGTAGCCTTTTTCGTTTTTGACTGGCGTGATACCAGAACGTGATAGCCGCTGGTCAACTTGACGGGGGCATCGACGGCGACGACCAGTTGTTGATTCGAAACGAGATCGCCAACGACGGATCGCCAGCCGAGCATGATACCTTCGTCGGCCAGGGTCGCCTGGACCGCCTGGACATAGTTGCTGAAATGGGAGCCTTTAGAGCGAGAAGGACTCGTCACGCCCAGGCTTTCAAAGTAAGTGGTCCAGTCAGGCCAGGATGGATCGCTAACGTCGACATAAATGAGATTTTGTCTGACAATGCTTTCCGGGCCCTCTAACGGCCCGTTTCGTTGCAGAAAATTCTGTGAACAGGTCGGAATTAACACCTCCTGGAAAAGCAGGTCGCCGACACCGTCCGGCCACTGGCCGTCGCCAAATCGTAATGCGATATCCACGCCCGAGCGTAACTCTGCCGCACCCTGGTAGGTTGTCATGACATTCAAAGTGATATCCGGATACAGCAGGCCGTACGCGCTAAGACGCGGCATCAGCCAATAGGTTGCGAACCCGAGGTTGCAGGATATCGTAATGGTCTTTTTTGTGCCGCGATTGATTGCCCTTAACTCGTCGGTTTCCATCGCTACCCGGCCGAACGCCTCGGAAACGACACGGTGAAAGGCTTTACCCTGTTCTGTCAGCATCGCGGGGCGAAGCGATCGATCGAGCAACCGGGTTTGAAGCATATCTTCCAACTGGCTGATCGATTGGCTGATTGCCGACTGGGATACGTTTTCCTCGGAGGCCGCCCGGGTGATGCTGTTGTGGCGTACTACTGCGTCAAACGCCTTGAGGCAACGCAGGGGTGGGATTTTCTGCCACATAACATTAGCTGCAAATTATGCAAGAATAAGAAAAGGAGTATTATAACTAGATAAATATCGATATACCATTAGCCATAGCTTAATTGTAACGCAACTAAAAAATCCATTTAGCCAGAGATGCCCGTTATGCCTTTAAGAATTACGCTTGGCGATTTGCTGCATGACAGTGCTCGAAAATTTGCCGACAAGCCCTTTCTGACCATTGCAGAAACCGGGCTCACGCTGAGTTATGGAGAATTTGAAACGTTGACCAATCGATTTGCGCACGGGCTGAGCAAGTACGTTTGCGATAATCTGTCCTACGTGGCGATCCTGGCGGAAAATGGTGTCGAATACCTCGCCGCGTCATACGCTTTGAAAAAAGTGAATGCTGTTGAAGTTTCGATCAATTGTGCCATGCGCGGTGCGCCGCTTGCGCGCATGATTAATCAGACCGAAGCGCAGGTTTTAATTACTGACAGTGCCCATCTCGAGGCATTTCAGCAAATCCGTGATGATATCCAGCACTTGCGCGCGCTCATCGTGATCGATGGTGTGGACGAAGCGCGGGAGCTATTTCCTGAGCTCCAAATTTCCCATTTTAACGATGTCCTGTCCGATCGGGATGAGCACATCGTCTCCACCGCAAAGGATACGGATACGGCGACCATTTTATTCACGTCGGGTACAACCGGGGTGTCCAAGGGATGTTTGCTGTCCCACCGTTATGCGGTTCGGACGGCCGAAAACATGATTGATCCTTTTCGGTTGACGCAGGATGATTGTAGCTATTCGCCGTATCCGCTATCCCACATCGGCCCGGCCTATTACGATGTTCTACCCATGATGATAGTCGGTGGGCGTGTGGTTTTGCGTGAGCGCTTCAGCCTGTCCAATTTCTGGCCCGAGCTAAAGAAATACGGCGTGACCTGGTTCATGATGCTCGGGTCGGTCCAGCAATTGCTTTGGGCCAATCCCCCCTGCTCTGAAGAGACTGAGCACAAGGTTACACGATGCTGGGGTACGCCCGCACCGGTGCCGAAGAAGGATTTTGACGCCCGCTTCAAACTGCATCTCGTTCCAGGTGGAGGATATGGGTCCACTGACGCCGGCTGGGTCGTGGTTCCGCAGTGGGATCATCCGGGCGGGATCGTATTGCCGCATTTCGATATCGCCATTGTGGATGAACGTGGTGACCCTCTGCCCCCCAATACGCCCGGTGAACTGATGGTTCGTCCGCTCGAACCGGGGGTCATGTCCGACGGCTATTTTGGAATGCCCGAACGCACATTGGAAAGCCGCCGTAACCTCTGGTTCCATACCGGCGATGTGGGTCGCCTGGATGAAGACGGTCGTTTCTATTTCATGCATCGCATCAGCGAGCGCATCCGGGTCAGGGGTGAGATGGTGTCTGCTTACGAAGTAGAGGAAGGTGCGCTGACGCATCCCTCGATAGCAGATTGCGCGGTAATTGGCGTGCCGGGTGAAATGGGCGAAGAGGATATCAAGCTGTTCGTGGTCAAAAAACCGGAAACCGAGTTGAGCGTAGACGATTTGCAGCGTCATTGCGCCGAATGCATGGCGAAATTCATGGTACCCAAACACGTCACTTTTCTCGATAACATGCCTCTGACATCAACCGGAAAACCAGAAAAAGGCAAGCTGGCGCAAATGTAAAATGTGCCTGAAAAACCGATGTATACGGGGTGACCTACGGCATAAATAAGTGGTCTTTTTACCAGCGATTTCGCATCATTGCCTTTGTTTTTCGGTGTAACAATCCTCGGTCTGTGTTTTGTATTTGATATTCTCCTCTAAGGTATTCTTGCGGTTCAAATCGATGGCACCCATTACTGGCCTATTTTCATATTTGATTCATGTAGTTACATCAGGTTTGAAGTTCGTTAACCGGACAGTAGTGATCGAATATATATGCTATCCTGCACGAAGGAATGATAGGTGCATTATAACGTGATTAGTTGGACCCCTGAATACACTGAAGCAGCATTTGTTTTATATGGCATTTTTACTGCATTATTTTTTGGTGCGGTTTTTGCAATTCAATGTGTGACTTGTGAGCGATCTGAAAAAGCAATTTGTTGTTGTGTGAGCGGCGTATTTCTACTCATAAGTTTGTCACTAATAATCTACTATTTTGTATAACCGTAAAAAATGGTCCGTATCAAAAATTTGCCCGTGGTAAAATTGTTGGAAGATTTTCTGCTTGTATACTGTTAAAAATCACAGCTTTGGCGATGATTCAGTGGATCAACAAGCTTGATGGAAACCATATTAACAGTCTGAAAAACGTACCTGCTCAAATCCACCACGGATAAGTGACTATTTTTTCGAAAGCTGGTACCCTTCAGCCGGGTATAAAAGATCAAAAAGCCAGCGCCCACCCTACCATAGCCACGTGATTCGCCAGCCAGAAATTTATGCGCACTAGCTCGACTGATACCAATTTCACTGCTCTGGGGGCTTTTTGGCGTGGAGATTGCCCGAAGCTTCTTGAGAGAGCGCTAAACAGCGTTTGCAGCAATTCGTTATTACCGAAAGAAATTGTTCTGGTGCAGGATGGCGCAGTGCCGCCCGAGCTGCTCAAGGTGGCGGAGGACTTTAGCGGTACTGTGCCCCTAAAACTGGTCCGGATGGCCGACAACATGGGTTTAGGGCATGCTATGAATATGGGCTTGAAGCATGTAACAAGTCCTTATGTGATTAGGTTTGACGCTGATGACATTTCGCTACCGAATCGCTTCCAATTGTTGATGGCAAAACTCAGTGAGGGATACGACCTGGTTGGATCGCATGTGGGTGAGTTAAACGGCCAGAATTCTCCAAGGACTGTACGGCGAGTGCCACTATGTAGTGAGGAGATTAGCTGTTTTATCCGCTACCGCAATCCATTCAACCATATGACTGTCGGGTTTGCCCGCGATGCAGTTATGGCGGTCGGCTGTTACCCAAAGATTAGGCTGAGGGAAGATTACGGTTTATGGGCGCGATTTTTAGCGTCGGGCCACAAGGTCTGCAACATTCAGGATGTTCTGGTTGAAGCTACTGCGGGTGACAGCATGATTCGTCGCAGAGGGGGGTTGCATAACTTACTCGGGGAGATAGATCTCCAGTGCCTGATGCTAAAACTGCGCGTTCAAACACCCGTTGGAGCTATCGCGTTCGGTTCCATCCGTAGTCTGGCCTGTATACTTCCTGTCTTTTTTCGAAAGAAGATTTATCAAATGTATCTAAGGGAGCAGGCCGCGCCAGGCGATGACAATCGATGTATCAGCAATCAAAACGCGTCGATAGCTGAGCGTAATGAAGACGTCACATGTAGGATCTCCACTGCATCACAGCATAAAAATAGGGTGCCCTGAGCTATTGTGTTAAGTCAAGTGATTTTCCGGCACCGGTTTGAAACCCCTTTGTTGAGACTGCAAGCCTGCGTTGACCAATAAATAGTTTCGGTACTCATAAGACTTTCGCCAGCCGTTAAATGAGTTCGTCGCCCAATGATCGAATTCCTGCTTGCGAGAGTCTTTTATCTCATAGGCGAAGATTATATCCCCCCTGACAACTTCCCGGAAACGCGGTCGATGCAGGCACTCCCAGTCCTTTCCCTTCTTGTAGTAAATATTGGGCTCATTGGGAAAGCAGCGTTCCTCCGTGTGAATTTCATCAGCGGTGGTGACGGCTCTGCCACTGCCATCCAAATAAATGGTTTGCACCATGAATGCACCTAGCGCCCCGGGACTTTGGGTCATTAAGCGGCGCAGAAAACTTTGAAACTGAATTTTTACAACACAATCATTGATGAGAACCATGTCCGCATCCCACTTCACGACATGAGAAGTTCGGCACTGACCCAAACACCAATTGTAGTAGTACGCCAAATTGTGTAGGGAACTTTCACTGGTTTGCGCGTGCTCCATCCCGCAACGCGCTACAGCAAACGGGTACGACAAAATTCTTATAGTCGAGTGGCTGTGATGTTTTCGGGCTAAAGCGTTCAACAGTTTTCTGGTTCCATCTGTGCTAGCGTTATCTACCACCAGAATCTCATCGAAAAAGGGCAAGATTGATTCTATGCTCCTAACAATAGTTTCTTCTTCATTTTTTACCCTGATCATGGCAGTGATACCACGCTTTTTCGGTGTCATACCTAGATCAAAATCGTATTCGTGAAGCGATTCGTCATTTCTAAAAGCGGTACAATCGGAAATGTGGAAATGGCCTTCAATCCTGGACAATAAACGCCTGACGGAACTATTTTCCTTTAAGTAATTAAATGCTCTGTGTCTAAATGACCCGACAATATTTTTGATTTGATTTGCGATGTACAAATAGTAACCGAAGTAAAAGTAGGGAAACCGGTTTAGCCGGTTTACACCGATGACAAAGTTATCAAGTATCCTGACGTGACCATGCATCAGTAGCCATTGTGAAATGAAAAACTTTATTCCGACTCGCGGGCAAGATTGGAATACTGATTTGTTGTCATCAAGGGCCTTTCGATACCTGTCGTAGATGGAGTGTCGGGCATTTTCGTCAAGCTCCAGAACTATACGCGGAAGTAATTTGAGAACCCAGTATTGCGTGTACCGATAAAACACGTACCCCTCGGCAATTGCCGGGAAGTCTTTTAAATTATCTAGAACAATGTCTGATGCGCGCAGTTCTTCAACGAAGTCCTCTGGATCCCAGCTGTTGCCCATCATGCTTTTTTGATGCCTGCGGTAGGCATAGAAAAAATCCGGTATTGACGAAATTTTCATTGCCACAGGCAGAGCTTTGGATAGAAATATAGCGTCTTCCCCTATACTGATACTTTCATCGAAACTGAGTTTATGCCTCCTTATGAACGCAGTATTGAAGAAATAGAGAAAAACGCTCCGAAAAATCCACAACTCCGGGTTTGAAGTTACCTCAACATTGACTGCTGCGAACGGGGTAATGACAGGCGCCCCCAGATCATTGTTTTCAAAGTCAAGCCCATTGAATCTAAGTACTTGTGCACCCTCGAGAGTTGCTGTCGTATGAAGGGTTTCCAGCGTTTGTGAATCAAGCCAAAAGTCATCGCTATCCAGGTGGATCAAGTACTCGCCACTGGCCTGATCAACGCCAGCATTTCGCGCTGCGGGAAGACCTCGATTAAACTCGAAACAGAGAAGCTTGAATCTGCTGTCACGATTGACGAATTTCTTGACCACGTCAACAGAATCATCTGTTGATGCATCATTCACCACGATAACTTCAAAGTTTCGCAGTGATTGTTCCTGTACAGAGCTAAGGCATTGATCGAGATACTTTGACGCATTGTATACTGGCACAATGACACTCACGGCAATCTCGCCGGTGAAATCTGTTTTATGGTGAAGGGCGTTCATTTCTTTGTTATTCCAGCAGCGACACCCCTTGGGTGCTTCGAATGCTATCGATATCTCTTTTGTAGCTGTCACGCAACTGTTCTATGAGCAGGGGGTCAAAGGGTGCATAACTCTGTGAATCGCCTGGGCGACGAGACATTTGTGAAGCCGAATCGACCACCCTTTGCCGGAGATATGCCGGCATATGATTCGGTAACAAAGATGCTGCTTTTACAGCAAATTTACTTAAGCGAGGTCTGATAACTTTATGCTGATCCGGGAGACTATCCTGGGAAATTCCCGTCATGTCAGCAAGAATTCCTGGGAGCACTTGTTTATACCGATGGTAGTTCACGATATTGAGATGTGCATGGGAAAAGACAGATCTGATAGTGTCGATAACAGGTAGCCAGCTTTGAAGATAGTTGCCATTCAGCACGGATTGAAAACTCCTGTAGCGCCAGTGTCGCAAGAACTCACAATAAACCGAGGGCAGAAACGAATCAAGGCTTCTTATAAAGAACCATACCGTTATGCTCTGAGAATTCGGAAGCAGAGCAGAAAAAGCCTCGAGTCGCTTTTCAGAATTTTTGTACAAAGAATCACAGTCTAAAAAATCCTTTGCTTCACCAATCAGATTCTCTTCCGAGATTACCATGCGCCGAGATCCACTGGACAGAAGGCTACCCAAATACAACCGTATGCCCGAAGCATAACCCGGCATAAGAAATCGGTTTCCGTGCGTGATTTTCTTACGAATAGTGGTACTTGAAGGAATCAAAGTTCCTGGGATAGATTGGCTATCGATCTTTTCCAGCATGTACTGAAAATGAGTACTTGCAGTTTTATGCGCCCCAAGATGCAGATGGAGATGACTCGACATTCGCTATAACCTGGAGAATACCCGATCGATAACAACATCTTTATCCTTAAAAAATAGTGCTATCGAGATTACTTGATCAACAGATTGGGTATAGTGTCTTATCAGGATAAGACACAAAAGCAGGTATAAAAATGGTGGCGGTGTGGCGGCATTAATAGATGTGTGAACCAGCGAGAAAAAAGAGAGCAGCGTTATACCCATGAGACAGTTTTCCATGTATTTATTGGGCGAACTTTCCACATACTGCTCCAGTTTTCCCCTCGAAATTAAGGCAATGACAAAGCATCCGACCGATAATGCGAAAACGACTAGCGCTGTCTGATAATGAATCGCTAAGAGCAAAGCAAACGAAAGCACCAGTATAACGCACGCAGAAGCCGCATCTGTGGACTTCCTGATGAAATGGATAAGCCTGCCACGTCTTTTATGTTTACGAGCATACTCGACGCCGAGCATTGCCCTGGCTTTCATGCGAGTGATATTATCAATACCGATTTCCAGTAACTTGGCGATGATTATTGCCATCCCTATTAGCAGACAGAGGGTGTAGGCAAGGGAGCTATTATCGGTAAAATAGGGTCTTAATAAAGAGGGAATAGCATACTCTTTAGAAAGAATAATCAGGATCTTAAACGGTAAAACCGATGCGATGAAATGGAGTAGCCGTATAGTGGTTCTTAGTAACGTGACAACCAAAAAAAAGTAGGGCTGTATTCCAAAAGAGTATCTTATTACTCGCGCTAGCCTGCTTGCGCCCTGGATCAGGTTTTCAAGTCGTCGCTTCATAGTAAGGCTGTGTGAAAACTCAGCAATAATTGAACTCATTGGGACAGAGCAACACGTTATTCTCAATGTTGTAGTGAGATAAGGTCAAAATCCCCACATTGATGCACCTGACCAGCTAAATGCGATTGTGTTTCACCATGGAAAAGCTCCACTCGCCGATTTCACCCGGTCTGGATAAAATCCGGCCGGAATGGTACCAGATTTCAGCGCAGGAACTACAGAAATTAAGGTAGGTCTCTATACACTGCTGAGTATCAATCCATGTTAACCTCTGGCGTAGCTTAGACTGTTTTGAAACGCCGTTGATTATACTAATTAAATATGTACGATACACCCCAAAGGGAAAAGAAATTCATCCTCGGACTAGGCGCGCAAAGAACAGGTTCTACCTGGCTGAGACAACAACTCAGCAGGAGTGCACAGGTGCATCTGGGTTTTTGTAAGGAATATCATTTCTTTGATGCGCTATTTTTACCCGCTATGCGATCTTATCACGATAAACGGAATTCAGTAGATTCTAATGTTTATCGTGAACTGATCGATAAAATAGCTGTGAGGCGGGCTGCCGATAGATCTAGAAAACTCGCAGGGTTTGTTCAAGATCCGGGTCGCTATTTTGACTACTTTGATAATTTATGGGCGAAGAATTCCAGCGTGACCACAGTGGGCGACTTTACCCCCAGTTATTCGATGCTCGATCACAAGATGTTCGACTATGCTCGAAGCGAACTTGAACGACGGGGCTTTAGCGTAAAAGTGTTGTTTATTATGCGCGACCCTGTTGAACGAATCTGGTCTATGAGACATCAAGCAGCGAAGGTAAAGAGGATGCTGCGAGACGGGCAGGATGTTAAAAATCGACATTTTTCGCTCGAGAGTTTCACATACCCAGACGCGGAGTTAAGGACCCGTTATGAGCGAACGATTCTGGAGCTCGAGCAGGTGTTTGACACTGGTGAAGTTTATTACGATTTTTACGAGCGCTACATGACTAATGATCGTTTCACCATGCTTACCGATTTTCTTGACGTGAAGTGTAGGCCACCCGATTTTGGGAAAATAGTTAATGCTAGTTATATGAAAGACAGTATTGATCCAGCTTTGGCTGCCGAGGCGGCAAATTACTACAAAAGCACCTATCGGTTTATTGAATCTAGATTTGGCAATGATGTGCGTTCCTTCTGGAGCGGCTATCAGTATATTACAGGTGAGTGAAGGGGGAGAGGCTTGTGACGGCTGCGTCTCAGTTTTGATGCCCGTGCACAATGGCGAGCGTTACTTGCGCGAAGCGATAGAAAGCATACTTTCCCAGACATTTAGAAACTATCGATTAATCATTGTAGACGATGCTTCTAGCGACTCTTCCTGGTCAATTATTGAGGCGTTTGATGATAAAAGAGTTGTCAAGGTACGGCTTCAAGAGTCGAAAGGCATCGTCAACGCGCTAAATATAGCTTTGGAAATGACGGATACGGAATATATAGCAAGGATGGACGCGGATGATGTTGCCAGAAATGACCGCTTTAAAAAGCAGGTAGATTTTTTGAGATTGCACCCTGAAGTAGGCGTTTGCGGAAGTTCTATTAAAATGATCCGAGGCCGATTTTCGTGTTACGTGCGGTATCCAGAAAACCATGATGAAATCCTTTGTAGCCTGGCAGTTTACAAGCGGGCTGTTTGCCATCCTAGTGTCATGATGCGCCGTTCAGTACTCAACCATAAAAAACTGCAGTATACCGACGAGTATCCACACGCAGAGGACCTATCCTTATGGCATGAACTTGTGCGGGAAACCAGGTTTTACAACCTACAGGAACCACTGCTTGCCTACCGGGTGCATCCAGAGCAGATATCAACCTGTTATAACGAAGAACAGATTAGTCAAACTCGTGCCCTACTGAACCGCTCGCTTCCAAAATACTTCCCATCGATCTCACCGCATACCCGTAAAGATCTGCTACGACTAGTGACGCCTGAGTTCGGTAATAAGGGGCGCGAAGGCGGGGAGATTGACTTGCCCGGTTTGTATGCTCGTATGGAAGCAGTTAATCGTGCCGATAGATTATCGGTGCCTGCCATTTTCAATAGCATGCTTCTCTCTAAATTTTTTGACCTTAGTTTGAAGCGGTATCTTGGTCTTCGGAATACAGCATTCGTGTTACTTCTGGTTTTCCGAACAAAACCAGTGCTACTTCTGGATGCTGCCAGCAGGTTGCGCCTGCATGTCAGTTTTTATCTAAGTGAGACCTGGGCGAGATAAATGACACGGGATGCTGAAGGGATTTTAATGCCGTCTGGATTACTTGGGTATTATGACCTGCCCAAGTGTGCTTCCACCTCAATCAAGAGCGCGCTTCACGTAGCAGAGTTTGGTTTCCCTTTTGAGAACCGAAAGAGGAGTGTCGCTAACAGTGGCCCGAAGGACATTCATAGGTTCTGGGCAACGAATCATCGAAGTGAACTGTCCTCGGCCCAGCAGCGAATTATTGTTGTGCGGGATCCGGTAGAACGATTTCTTTCCGCGTATGCAAACAGGGTCACGGCCCACCGCGCGCTATCCAGGGGTAAGATAACACACGGAAACGGTGA
>JAAELZ010000821.1 GCA_024226105.1 Pseudomonadota bacterium
TAAAGTATATTGTGGATTTCTACTGTGCACGAGCACGCCTGATAATAGAGGTAGACGGAGGCCAGCATTTCGAAACCAACCATCAACAGAAAGATATAGTGAGAGATAAGGCACTTTCCGGATCAGGCTTGTTAGCATTGCGATTTAATAACCATCAAGTGCTAACTGAAATAGATGCTGTGGTTGATGAGATTTATCATCAGGTAGAAGCAAGAATTCACATTGACTAAAACCACCCAAACCCCCGAACACACCCCCATGATGCGGCAATATCTGCGCATCAAGGCGGAGTATCCCGATACTCTGCTGTTTTATCGCATGGGTGATTTTTACGAAATGTTTTATGCAGATGCCCGAATCGGGGCGGAAAAGCTCGGCATTACACTGACGGCGCGGGGCAAATCAGGGGGTGAGCCGATTCCGATGGCAGGGATACCCTACCACAGCGCTGATCAGTACATTGCCAAGCTGATCGCGCAGAATCTATCGGTGGCGATTTGCGAGCAGATTGGTGATCCGGCGACCAGCAAAGGACCGGTTGAGCGTGCTGTAAAACGGGTGATTACGCCGGGTACGGTGCTGGAAGACAACCTGCTTGAAGATCGGGAAGATAATTTTATCGCCGCGGTTTTGCAAAGCAGTGATAAGCAGCGGGAGGAATCTTTTGCGCTGGCGATACTGGATTTGAGTTCGGGGCAGTTTTACGGGCAGGAATTACAGGACCGCGAAGCCTTATTAGCTGAAATCGCACGCCTGCAACCGGCGGAAATCGTGTTTTCTGACGATCAGATGTTCTTCGAGTCCATGCTCGACACTGTACTTCATCGAACTTGCCTGCACAGTCTGCCTTCCTGGTATTTTGAGCCGGCACGTGCCGATGAAGCGCTATGCTCGCATTTTGACGTGCAAAATCTTGCCGCTTTTGAGTGTCAGGCTTTTCCTTTTGCGACCTGTGCAGCAGGGGCCATCATGCAGTACGCAGCCGAACTTAAACTTGAACAACTCGGGCATGTACACCACCTTCATTTTCAGCGCAGCGATGAATATTTACACCTCGATCAGGTTTCGCGCCTGAACCTGGAAATAGAGCGCAGCATCAATGGCAGCACCTCGCATACCCTGCTCGCGTTTCTGGACCGTTGCGTGACGAGCATGGGTGCGCGCCAGTTGCGTCGTTGGCTGGCGAGCCCGATTCGTGACCATCATCAGTTGGAAAATCGCCACCAAATCCAGAATGAACTGAAACAGGAAGCGCTGATTGATGGGGTGCAGAATGGTCTGAAGCCGGTCGGTGATCTGCAGCGTGTGGTCTCGCGGATATCAACCGGCCATGCCCGGCCCCACGATTTGGTGCGCCTGCGCACGGCGCTGGGTGCGATTCCGGGTTTACTGGGTATGCCGACAGATTCCTCTCCTTTGCTTCAGGCGCAGTTGGACAGGGTCGACGCATTTGCTGATTTATTCGATACCCTGGCCGCAGCGATTAAAGATGAACCGGCGGCGGTATTGCGCGATGGTGGCGTAATCAGGGATGGTTATGATGCCGAACTGGATGAGTATCGCCATCTGCAACGCGATTCGGGTGAGTTCCTGATGGCGCTTGAGGCGCGAGAGAAGCAAAGTACGGGTGTGGAAACCTTGCGCGTGCGTTATAACCGCGTGCACGGTTATTACATTGAAATGCCGCGCTCCCGGTCGGACAGCGTACCGGAGCACTATATTCGCCGGCAAACGCTGAAAAATGCGGAGCGCTTTATTAGCGAAGAACTCAAGGAATTTGAGGATCGTGTATTGAGTGCAAACGAGCAGGCATTGGCGCGCGAAAAAGCCCTGTATCAGGCTGTTTTGAATCAAATTTTGCCGCAATGCGTGAGCCTGCTCAATAGCGCACAGAGACTGGCAGAACTGGATGTGCTGGCAAATTTTGCCGAACGTGCACTCAACCTTAAACTGGAACAGCCTGAGCTTGACGATGGCGCGGCGATAAATATCGAAAAAGGCCGGCACCTGGTGGTGGAACAAAGCCTCGAGCACCGTTTTATTGCGAATGACAGTGTGTTTGATGCGCAGCACCGGATGCAGATTATCACTGGCCCGAATATGGGCGGTAAAAGTACCTATATGCGCCAGACCGCGCTGATTGTGTTGCTTGCCCATACCGGTTGTTTTGTGCCGGCGGCACGTGCGCAAATCGGTGCGGTGGATCGCATCTTCACGCGCATAGGGGCGGCCGATGATCTGGCCGGAGGGCGTTCTACCTTCATGGTAGAGATGACAGAAATGGCACATATTCTGCGCCATGCTACAGCTCGCAGCCTGGTGCTGGTCGATGAAATCGGGCGAGGAACTTCAACCTTTGACGGGCTGGCACTTGCCTGGGCATGCGCCAGTGCGCTGGCAGAACGTACGCGTTCCTTTACCCTGTTTTCAACCCATTACTTTGAGCTGACCATGCTGGCAGAGTTAATTTCTGAGGTGGAGAACAAGCACCTGGATGCTACTGAGCATCAGCAGAAAATTGTATTTCTTTATCGCCTGAAAGCTGGCCCGGCGAGTAAGAGTTACGGCATCCAGGTTGCCAAACTCGCGGGTTTACCGGCCAGTGTGACGCATATGGCACAGGCAAAGTTGAAAACCCTGGAAGCTGCACAACAACCTCTTTCCGGGCAGACAGAAATGGCATTTAGTGTGCCGGAAGCGGAAGTGTTACCACTCAA
>JAAELZ010000822.1 GCA_024226105.1 Pseudomonadota bacterium
GCTCTTCTAAGGAGGTGCGTTTCGCCATTATAAGACCCCCTCCAGTTCGTCGGCTAATTGCCGATAGTTACACGCGACGTCCGATTTTGGATTTATAATCACGACCGGTTTTTCATCTAGTGTTGCATCTGCGGCCCGAATCGAAAGCTTAATGATCGTATCAAGCGTCAATTTGGGGTATGTGTTCACAATTTTTTCTGAAACTTCCCGCGAATGCAGGGTGCGCTTATCAAGCATCGTTCGGACTATCCGGACCATAATATTCGGATTCACTTCTTTGATGTCCTCAAGAATCGGGAACAACCACTCTAAAGCACGATAAGATAAATAGTGGCATTGACCCGGAATGAGCGCCATATTGGCAGCTACAAGGGCATTGGTGAGCAGGCAGCCGAATGTCGGCGGCGTGTCGATAATTGCCACATCATAGTGATTATCAAGCGTGCTAATCGCTTTGGCAAGAATCTGCTCCCATCCAATCGTTAAGCCACTGCCGCGACCGCCTCGGATCATCTCGGCCTCGATTCCGCATAAATCAATACTCGTCGGAGCCAGGTCGAGGTTGTCAAGCTCGGTCCGGATCGCAACATCGGCCAGCGTCGCTTGCCGCAGCAAGACGTGATACATATGCGTCTCAAAGTCCATCGGATCGAAACCCAGCGAGATTGTCAATGCCGCCTGTGGGTCAAGGTCGATCAGCAAGACTCGTGTGCCCCGCTCCGCAAATACACAGGCGAGGTTGGCCGATGTGGTGGTCTTGCCGACACCGCCCTTCTGATTCAGTACCGTGCACACCTTCATAATTTCGTCATTGCCGGCACGTATACATGTTTACGTGTATACGTGTATACATGTGGACAACTCCCTATTTACGGCGTAACTCAGACAATTTTTTCTCGATCTGTTCGCTTTCTTTTTCAAGCCGCGTAATTTCGGCCTGTCGTCCGCCATTCGGTTTTTCGTTGATCGAGGCGCACCAATCAGCGATAATTTTCAGGACGACCTGATTCTGTTTCAGCGGGGGCATCTGGTCTTTTCCCCACGCATTAATCGTCTCAACAAATTCTTGTGGAATCGCATTTATGTGTAGCTGTGCCATCCATAAAACTCCTTTCTGTACATTGAAATAGCGATAATACGTCTAGAGATAGTAGAGGAAGCCATACTATTTTGTCAAGTGTACGATGTCTGAAAGAGTATTTTATCAATAGTGAATTACTATGTTTTTAATACTATATCTTATAAAAATATTAATGACCTATTGATGTCTTGTGCTTTTGGTAGTATATTCTATACACAAAGGGTCGTTTGTGAATAGAGTACACGCCATGTCTTGGCACTTAGCGAGGCGAAGTCGTGGCTTCGAATCGAAATAAGGAAGCCTGGGTTATGAATAATGCCGCCATAGGATACGCACGAGTCAGCCTGGAAGAACAGAAGCTTCACGGCATGTCGCTGCCGGACCAGGAAGAGAAGATCCGAGCCTACGCGCTGACTCGCGATATTGAGGTTGTCCGGGTGATCACCGAGGATGTCTCCGGGGGGAAATTTCTGCAAGAACGCGCCGGCGGTCAGGAATTGCTCGGCGTGGTCCGCAAAAAAGACGTGGGTCACGTCATCTCCTGCAAGCTGGATCGCATCTTCCGCGATACTGTGGACGCGCTCACGCTGGCCCGGAAGTGGAACAAGCAAGGCGTGGCGCTGCATCTGATCGACATGGGCGGGGCGTCGGTCGATACGTCCACAGCAGCCGGGGAGTTTTTGTTTACAACGTTGGCCGGAGCCGCAAACTTTGAGAGGAACCGCATTTCCGAACGAACACGCGAAGCGCTCCAGTATCGCAAAAATCATCGGTTAGTTTATTGCCGGTTTGCGCCCTATGGTTGGCGCAAATACGAGAAGCGCCTGATCGAAGTTCCGCAAGAGCAGGCCATAATTGATCAGATCCGCGCCTGGCGCTCGGAAGAAAAGCCGCTGGCATACTGGCGCATCGCGGAGCGGCTGAACGCGCAAGGAGTACCGACCAAAAACGGGGGCAAGCGCTGGTATATGTCAACGGTGAAATACGTTTTAGATCGGAGTATCATTGGATAGTTGCCTGTAAATAGGCGTTTGTAAAACAGGTCTGTCGCCAAGTCGAGGGGGTGGGAAAAGTGAGGGGGAGTCATGTTTGATTGAAGTTTGAACGATTGGAGAAGATCAAAGGGCTGATCACGTTGTTTACGCATACGCCTCAGAAGCATCATGCCGATGTGAGCGCCGTCTTTATCCGGATGGTGCGCGACATGCAGCAGGAATTATATCCGGATGAATGGGAACAGCACGGAGAACACTTACTGCAATCGGACCAGGAAGGATATCCGTTTCCGTTTGAATAACAGGCATACGTCTGGGCAGGTGTATCAAAAAAAGGTTCTTTTCTGCTTGCAAATTTTGCGAATGTATCAAAAAAAGGGTATCTATGTGGCTGGCGTACGGGCGAAATGATAAGGATGAATTTGTTCACGCCGCAGGCAGAGCCATTGCTGATTCTGCCTGCGGCGTGCCTATGAACCGGCATCTATTTCTTCATTCGTTTTCTGGAAAGACTGACAATGCCGAGTATTCCAGTCCCTATAAGGAAAAGCGTACCCGGTTCGGGAACGGGGCGAACATTAAGCGCCCAATCTTCGACTTCTCCCTGCCATAATCTTCCGTAAGGGTTGGTGTTGTTGAAGGAAGTATGAGTGCAAGAGACGCGCGCTCGCAGCCAGGTTTCTCCGATATAAGCATCTTCAGGGACAACAAGAGTGGCATAAAACTGCTTGAATAATACCGCGGTCGGATTCAGCACATTATCGCCGTTGTTAGCCGCGAGAGAGTCTCTCCACACATTATCAGCAAATTTAGTGTTGCCATCTTCAATGGTATTTTTGAACCATTGCGTTGCGATTATTTCTTCGTTGACATTATCCCATGCCTTATCGCCATCCCAATCAATCCAGGCCTTCAGTTGATCGTATTCATGTCTGCCGTAAGCTGCTCTGTGCATATCAAACCTGAATGTCACTTCCTGGCCTGCAAAGATATCGCCGTGCCCCCAGTTGGTCCCGCCATCTGTCGACCACCATACGCCGTCATCAGATGAATCATTTGCCAGGGGCGCATTTTCAGCAGTCCAGGTATCGCCCAGCCATTGCCATTCACCAGTGCCATGCGACGCCTGTCCGTATCCGATTGCATCACTAAATTCAAAAGAACTCGCATAACTCGAATTTGCACCTAAAACAAATATCAGACACCCTAACACTGTTAATTGAATCAAACGTTTCATTTTTTCCCCTTATTTTTCCAGGCAAGTAAAATTCCGAATGCTACCAAAATTTTCTTGCGCTCTTCATGGTTGTTATTCTCTGACAGGTTGTCCTTAGCAAATGCACATTGATACATGCAAAAGAAATGCCATGCTGAAGAATTCTAATGTATTTTTTTCTTTTAATTGAGTACGTCGGCGTTTTAAAGGGGTTGCAAGGAAATATAAATTTTTTGTGTTCGTCCGTCCCTCTTCCTTAATTGTGAGACTTGCGAGCAGGAACAGTAAAAGATTTCGACATGGATTTTCGCATGACGCCCGCTAACTTCATGTAATTCGTTATAATATAACGAATTACTGCAGATCGTCAGTATGTAAAAATTTCGGCATGGATTTTTGAAGGAAATTGGTTTGACCTGTCATTCCCCCATAAGTACGTAAATTCAGAGGTTGTTGTGGGTGTCAAATTTTCCGACGTTCCGATTTACGTCACCGTTGCACGAATGACCTTACGGGTGTATGGATATCAACAAACAACTGAACGTGATAACCCGTATATTCAGTGATAGGCAGTACCCAAGAATAAATACACCCATCGTTCGTGCTGAGCTTGTCGAAGCATGGGCAACCCTTCGACAAGCTCAGCGCGAACGGCGTATAAAATGTGCAAATAATTTTGTCCGAGTACTTACAGACTAGTTCCAGCAATACGTTACCCCCATACTGTAACACACGCTGTAACTGGTCTGGTACTTATTGAATATCAGATCATAAAGGATTCGACCGAAAGCAATCAAGAGGCTGAGATTGTTGTTGTCCTGGCAGACGACAAAGAAGAACGCTTTCTGGTCAGCGCTGAAATTGTGTACCAGTACAGCGCCCGATTAAAGGATGATTGAACCGATGAAACCGTATGAAAAACGAGCGCACCAGTACAAACACGTCTACCAATTTAAAGTCGCCCTCAACGACATCGAACCGGCCATCTGGCGCAGGATCCGGGTGCCGTCCCGCTACAGCTTTTGGGATCTGCATGTGGCGATCCAGGATGCCATGGGCTGGCAAGATTATCATCTGCACCAATTCGAAATGAAGCGTCCGCACGCCCACAGCGTGACCTATATCGGCATTCCGGACGAGGAATTCGACGATATTAAAATCCTGCCCGGCTGGGAGGCGGAGCTGTCGCGCTACTTTACCCACCTGGGTACCAGCGCATTGTATCGTTACGATTTTGGCGACAACTGGGAGCATGCGCTGCTGCTGGAAGGCGAGCTGATCGCCGAGCCGGGCGTCAAATATCCGATCTGTCTGGCCGGGGCCGGCAAATGCCCGCCTGAAGACTGCGGCGGAACCTCCGGATACTTCGACTTTTTGGAAGCCATTGTCAATCCGCTGCATCCTGAACATGCGCGTATGCTGGAATGGTACGGCGGACCGTACGACGTGAATGGATTCGACCCGCAGCAGGTCAGTTTCGACAGTCCCCGCAAGCGTTGGAAACTGGCGTTTCAGCAATCCGGGTGAATTCGTTTTGGAGCGTAAGGCTGAAAAAGGCGAAACATTTTTAACGATGTGGCCACCTGTAAGAGACTTCCCCACATTCACCGCTATCATGGGAAAGTTATACTGCCGCAGCACATGCGCCAGTGCGGTGAGGCCTGGCTATCTTTGCGGCCGCAGAGGCGAACATTTTTATAGAAAAGGCGATTTTACGGGTAAGTCAAAAAAACCCCCTTCGCCTGTCGGCTCAGGGGGTGGGAAAAGTGAGGGGGAAAGCATTTTTGATTGACGATTGTAGATTGTAGATTGCGGCCGCGTTCGCGCAAAATGGCAAGACGACAATAAACAATCTTGCAGACATCTCAGCATTCCTCGCCTTTCCAATGGTCGAAAAATCGGACATTCTGGAGCGAACATGTCAAAACCTGCGTCCTTTTTGAGAATCATCCGTCTTCCTGGGCAAACGAACAGACAACACCAATGAACGGAACATACAGGAGACATGATATGTTAGCACTCTTTGTCCAACCATCGTCACACGTACCGGGTTCAGGCGTGACGCTCCTGACCAGAGAATGGGGCGCAAAACGCAGCGCCTCGACACGCAGCACCTCAACACGCAGACGGCGGCCTGCACAGAACCGGAACGCGAACGTCGGCTCAGATAGCGTGGCCCAAGCATATGTGCAGGCGGTGGCATACGCCACTCTGCATGCGTAAGGATCGCGTGTGTGTTTCATTCCGGCCCAACACTTCGGCGCGCTCATACGTTGTATCATCGAAAGCACAGCACCGGAACAACACAACAGCACTCAAGGAGACATCACTATGGTACCAGTATTTGTCAGCGGAATATTTGCGGTCGGAGTCATGTTGATGAACAAACTCCACGAACATGATCGGCCGTGGAACAATAGAGCGGAACGCCAAAAGTATCAACGAGAACAAGAGCGATCGATACTGACGAGTTGGATGGTGGACCGTTAGAGCATCCGACACGCTGACCTCAACAAGAGCATTTGTCTCAAATGCCCCCGTTAGTCCGATTTGGCACCATCTTGCGCCCGAAATTGCGCCGCCTGACCGGAGAGCATGCGCCGCCGGTCGCGCTCGTTCGGTGTTTGGGGCATGCCGTCGCCAATGCCCGCCGCCAGCGCGCCAAGGGTCACTCGATGCGTGGGCTGGGGGTTCGGGTCGGCGGCAGAGACAGTGTTGGGCGGAACATATCCGGAACGTGGTGGTGGCGGTGCCGTCGTTTTTCTGAGATACGGCGGCATGCACTGCGATAACTCGTCAATCATGGCCTGTAATGTCTCCCGGTCACTGGCCGGGAGTGTCGTGTTGATGTACGCGCCCATATTGCGGACCGGTTCTGTGCCGTGTTTCGATTGTAAAAACGCATAGCGAATGCCGGTCGTGATGTAGTCCGGATTGTAGCCGGCCGCCCAGGTCGCCAGATTGTGCTCGTTGATATTGCAGATGACGCCTGGAAATTCGTGTTTGAGGTTTTTTACTTCCTGAGAGAGCGCATTGATATTTCCGACAACAACCGGATCGGGTTTTTGTTCAGTGTTGCTGTTCTGTTGTTGTTCAAATAGTTTTGGATCAAATTGTTCTTCCTTATATGCGCTTGTCAGTCCGCCTGTCGGTTCGCCTGTCAGTCCGCCTGTCGGTTTTGGGTCGGAAGGCGGCGAAAGCAGGGTGTCAAGTTGCTGCTTCAACAGCGCGTTTTCTTCGAGAAGCCGGGCGATGTCCGCCGCGCTGAGCGATGGAC
>JAAELZ010000823.1 GCA_024226105.1 Pseudomonadota bacterium
TGAAATTTGGCGCTAAAAAATGAGGAGGCAACATTGGCATAACTGTTGGTAATCACGGCCATCAGAATCAGCCCCGGTACGATGAAGTCCATATAGTTAAAGCCGCCCATCTTGCCGATACGTGGCCCAATAAGGTTGCCAAAGATAATGAAATAAAGCGTGGTGGTGATAACCGGGGGTAATATGGTTTGTTGCCAGATGCGCGTAAAACGAACCACCTCTTTGGTCGAAAGGGTCTTTAGGGCGATCCAGTTAAGTTGCTTATCAAAGCGCATCAGGTAGCCCCCTGTTTAGAATTATCATCTACCAGGTCCATAAACAACTGTTCAAGCCGGTTGGTTTTATTTCGCATGCTGGTTACCCTGATACCATATTGTTTCAACTGAGCGAAGGTGTCATTCAGCGCTTCACCTTTCGGAACATCGATTTCAATACTGCAATCGTCACGTTTTCGCCAGCCCAGTTCCGACTCAAGCTTGACCCCGGTAGCTTCAACATCCAGAACATAGGTTTCAGTCATCAGGCCGCGTAGCAGGGATCGCATACTCGAGTCGTGCACCACATTGCCCTGGTCAATAATGGCAATATTGCGACACAGATTTTCGGCTTCCTCAAGGTAATGTGTGGTCAGCACGATGGTTGTACCCTGCTCATTAATCTGTTTTAGAAAGTCCCACATGGTGTGCCGAATCTCAATATCAACGCCCGCTGTGGGCTCGTCGAGAATCAAAACGCGTGGTTTGTGGATCAGAGCCCGGGCGATCATCAGGCGGCGTTTCTGTCCGCCGGACAAGGTACGTGAAACCGAGTTGCGTTTTTCCCAAAGACCCAGCTTGCGTAAATAGTGCTCGGCTCTTTCTGCCGCAACAGAGCCTTCCAGCCCGTAGTATCCTGCCTGTTGTTGCACGATTTGCCAGGGTTTTTCAAATACACTAAAGTTAAA
>JAAELZ010000824.1 GCA_024226105.1 Pseudomonadota bacterium
TCGATAAAACGACCGGTCGGTGAACGACGTTGGTCGGCGACAGTAATGCTATAAAATGGGCGCTTCTTGGAGCCGCCGCGAGAAAGTCTAATAACTACCATGATTAATTTTCTTTAAATGTGCTAGCTCGGATATTTCATGAATTTACGTGATGACCGCGCAGGATATTGATGTTGCAGTGAATTTTCTGATTGAGCGCCGTACTCGTGCGTACGGTCGATTGAAGAAAATTTGCTGTAGTATCAATAAACAAGCGAGAGCGCGTTATATTCATGAATTATTCGGGTTAATTCTATTGTAAATACTGCTGTTTAGTCTTCGCTATCCAGCAATGCTTTCATGCTGAGGCGGATGCGGCCTTGCTTATCCACTTCCAGTACCTTAACTTTAACAACGTCCCCTTCACTCAGTTCATCGCTAACATTGTTCACACGCTCATTTGAAATCTGAGAAATATGAACCAGACCATCCCGACCGGGGAGAATATTAACAAATGCGCCAAAATCCATCAGGCGAACCACTTTGCCTTCATAAACCATGCCGGATTCGATATCGGCGGTGATTTGCTCGATGCGCTTACGTGCCGCAGCGCTACCCGCGCTATCAACCGAAGCAATTTTGATCGTACCATCATCCGCAATATCGATAGAGGCACCGGTTTCTTCAGAAATTGAACGAATCGTCGCGCCGCCTTTACCAATGACATCACGAATTTTGTCTACGTGGATTTTCATGGTGTCAATGCGCGGTGCAAAGTCAGACATTTCTTCGCGTGGCTCAGAGATAACTTTAGCCATTTCACCCAAAATATGCAGGCGCCCCGCTTTTGCCTGCTCGAGCGCTGTTTCCATAATCTCTTTGGTGATACCGTCAATTTTGATATCCATCTGCAGAGCAGTAATACCACTTTCAGTGCCCGCAACCTTGAAATCCATATCGCCAAGGTGATCTTCATCGCCCAGGATATCGGTCAATACCGCGTAATCATCACCTTCCTTAATCAGGCCCATAGCCACACCGGCAACCGGTGCTTTCATTTTAACGCCCGCGTCCATCAGAGACAGGCTGGTACCACAAACCGACGCCATTGAAGAGGAACCGTTTGATTCGGTGATTTCAGACACCACGCGCAGCGAATAAGGATATTCTTCCATATCCGGTAATGCCGCAGCGATACCGCGATAAGCAAGACGCCCATGGCCGATTTCACGACGCTTGGGAGAACCCACACGCCCTGTTTCGCCTACGCAGTAGGGAGGAAAGTTATAGTGCAGCATAAACGGCTGCCTGTACTCGCCTTCCAGTGCATCAATTCTTTGTGCATCACGGTCAGTACCCAATGTAGTAACCACAATCGCCTGAGTCTCGCCGCGCGTGAACAGAGCAGAACCGTGCGTTCGTGGTAATACACCTGTTTCAACTGTGATCGGGCGTACCGTTTTAGTATCACGGCCATCAATACGCGGCTCGCCCGCAATAATGCGGCTGCGAACAATTTTCTTTTCCAGGCCTTTAAAGGCTTCAGAACACTTATCGGAAAAACCCGCTTCGACGTCGTCAGTGATCAGTTGATCTTTCATGGATTGCTTTACCGCACCAATAGCGTCATAGCGATCCATTTTTTCAGCAATCTGGTAGGCTTTGCTCAGATCAGCTTCAGCGACAGCGGCAACTTTTTCAGCAACGCTCTCGTCCTTCACCGGCGCAGTCCAGTCCCAGTGCTCTACGTTAAATTCAGCGGCAAATTCCTGAACCGCATTAATCGCAGTTTGAAGTTGCTCATGGCCGTACATCACGGCGTCCAGCATCACATCTTCGCTTAGCATGTCCGCTTCTGATTCAACCATCAGCACCGCATCACGGGTACCGGAAACCACCAGGTCAAGCTTGGATTGTTCCTTTAGTACGGTTGCACTCGGGTTGAGTACATATTCACCATCAACGTACCCTACGCGGCATGCGCCAACCGGCCCGTTAAACGGAACGCCTGAAATTTCGATGGCCGCTGCGGCACCAATCATGGCCACGATATCCGGATCGATCTCCGGGTCAATCGACATCACCGTAGAAACGATCTGAACTTCCTGCGAGAAACCCTTAGGAAATAGAGGGCGTAGTGGGCGGTCCATTAAACGGCAAGTTAGAATCGCCTTTTCCGACGGACGCCCTTCACGTTTGAAGAAGCTACCGGGGATTTTGCCCGCAGCATAAGTGCGTTCTTCGTAATCAACCGTTAAAGGAAAGAAATCCCGGTCGTTATCTTCTTTTTGTGCAACGATGGTCACCATTACAGTGGTATCGCCCATGTTTGCGAAAACAGCACCGCTGGCCTGGCGTGCAATTTTGCCTGATTTTATAGTAGCAGTATGCTCACCATACTGAAAAGTTTTTGTAATTTCGTTCACGGATTCGTTCCTAAAGATTATTTACGCAAGCCAAGCTTGGCGATGAGATCACGGTAACGTGCAATGTCGGTTCGCTTAAGGTAGTCAAGCAAGCTACGACGTTGGTTCACCAGGCGCAATAAACCCTGGCGCGAATGATGGTCGTGAATATGAGTTTTGAAATGACCGGTGAGGTCTTTAATACGCGCGGTTTGCAGTGCCACCTGAACTTCGGTTGAGCCGGTGTCGTTTTCACTGCGTTTGTGTTCTTCAATGATCGCCAGGCGATCAGCAACAGTTAGTGCCATGGGAATAGATATCCTCTCACGTTAATAAAATACGTTTAACTTCGAACCTGAGTAATTTCAGACCCGACCCGTTCACCAGACGCCTCCATGATTTAGGCACCAGTGCTAAAGGGGCGCGTATTGTAACGACATGATCTGCACGAAACAAGCCTGAAAATGGGCTTAAAGTGAGTAAATTGACCTTATTTCGATGCAATTCCCATATTCAGGCAACTACCGGGCCTTCGCAGGGTGAATAAGTTCAGCGGATCCACCATGAAACCTTGTTAAGCAGGTAGATGCATTGAGCCCAAATCATATGCAAGGCACCCTGCTCTCTTACACATAAGTTTGCATGACCGCTCTAAGCTCAAGCAAAAAGATTTCATATTCTCCAGTATTTAGCTTCCTTGCAGGCCCGGGCAGTGCACCTTGTTCGATTTCTTTTATAATTTCCTTCACAGTTATACAGCCCCGATCGCAAACCATTTCAAGTGCCTGATCAACCTTTGCTCTATCTATTATCTGGTTCATAGATGCTCCCTGAGCTGAGCTTCGTCCAGGAGATCGATTCCCAGCATGTCCGCTTTACCAACTTTGCTACCCGGTGAAGCCCCGGCAACCACGAAATCTGTTTTTTTGGACACGCTTCCCGTTACTTTTGCGCCAGCCCTTTCGAGCAAAGTTTTCAGTTCGCTTCGCGTCATACCAGTAAAGGTACCCGTGATGACTACGATCTTGCCGTGAAAGAAAGAAGACCTGTCGTGCGCAATCTTTTCCGGCACAGGCCAGTGTATACCGAGGTTTTTGACCATTTCGTTTATAACCTGCAGATTTTCGGTTTCACCGAAAAAATCCACCACACTTTGCGCGACCAGTGGACCGATATCATCAATTTCGGTGAGCTGTTCAAGCTTGGCATTTTCTAATGTTTCCAGCGAATTGAAATCGTCTGCCAGGCTGGCAGCGGTTGTTTCTCCCACCAGCGGTATACCAAGTGCATACAGGAAACGGGCAAATGTCGTCTCCCGGCTGTTGTCTATGGCTGCCAGCAGGTTTTTTACTGATTTATCTGCCATGCGCTCCATAGATAAAAGATCCTCAGCGCTCAATCGATAGATATCGGCTACTGTATTTATTATTTTTTCTTCGACCAGTTGATTAACCAATTTTGAACCCAGGCCGTCTATATCCATGGCTTTGCGCGATACAAAATGCCGGATCATTCCCTTGCGTTGCGCATCACAGACCAGCCCGCCACTGCAGCGCGCAATCACGCCGCCTTCACTGTAAGCGATATGTGAGCCACAAATCGGACATTGAGTCGGGAAGTTAAATGGTCTGGTGCCATCTGGTCGTCGATCCAGCAATACCTTTACAATATTTGGAATCACATCTCCAGCACGACGAACCACCACGGTATCACCCGCGCGCACATCAAGACGTTCGATCTCATCTTTATTGTGCAGGGTGGCGTTGGAGACGATGACGCCGCCGACGTGTACGGGTTTAAGCCGTGCCACGGGCGTGATCGCACCGGTACGCCCGACCTGGACATCAATTTGCTCCACGGTAGTGAGCTCTTCCTGGGCCGGGAATTTATGTGCCAGCACCCAGCGCGGTGCTTTTGCTGTGGTGCCCAGCTGCTGTTGAAAAGACCGGTTGTCGAGCTTATAGACGACCCCATCCATGTCAAAATCAATCTGCTCGCGGTCTTTGAGTATCTGTTCATAATACGCCAGGCAGCCTTCAATACACTGGACGCTTTGCGCCAGATCGGTTACCGGCATATTCCAGCGTTTAATCTGTTCAAATAACTCGGTATGTGATTCCGGCAGGCTATCGGGTTCACAGGCACCAACACCATAGATATATAGTTCCAACGGTCGCTGAGCGCTGATTTTGGGATCAATCTGGCGTAGCCCCCCTGCCGCCGCGTTGCGCGGGTTGGCAAAGGTTTTTAAATGGTCTTTATGTCGCTGCCGGTTGAGTTCCTCCAGGCGTGGCCGGCGCATAAAGACTTCACCGCGCAACTCAATACGATCAGGAATATTATCGCCTTCTAGGCGCGCCTGATCCCCAATTAGCTGACGTACATTCTGGCTGATGTCTTCCCCGACCTTACCATCACCACGCGTGGCCGCACGTACCATCCAGCCCTGCTCGAACAGGATATTCACGGCCAGCCCATCCAGTTTTGGTTCACAAAAATACGACAGGGGCTGGTTTTTATCCAGCTTTAGCCGGTCTTTTATGCGCCGGTCAAAATCAAGCGCTGATTGTGCATCAAAGCCATCATTGATCGAATACATAGCCTGTAAATGCTCAACCGGCCGGAATGCTTCAGATACCAAACCCCCGACCGTCTGTGTCGGAGAATGCGTCAGACGAAACTGAGGGAACTGACCTTCCAGAGCGGTCAGTTCCTGCATAAGGCGGTCATACTCAGCGTCCGGGACATCCGGGTCATCAAGTACGTAGTATCTGTAATTGTGCTGTTTTAGTTCCGCAACCAGTGCATGGATTTTTTCTTCAGCTGACGACGTCATTTTTCATCCCAAAATCCGGTCTAACTAGGAAAAAATGCGATAAATTTCCTGTCCACCCGGTTCCAGCCCGGCAGCAATCGTGTCTTTTTCGAGCCGACTGACCCGGTTGCGCAGCTTGAGTAACAAATCCTGGTGAAATTCAGATTCTCCTGGAACCCGAATATCGCCCTTGACACGCGAAGCAAAGGCCTTGACGGCATCCAGCATCTCCTTTGCATCACGCCCCGGCGTCTGGCTCAGCACGGGCATCATAGTAAATCTCACGGATTCAATTCTTGCGTCAGACGACATATTTTGATCAAATTTTCTGGAAGCATGCCGGCGATCAACATTTAGCATCCGATAGAGAATCACATTGTGCGACGCCATTCTTTTCTGGCGCACATAGTCCCCGTCCATGAAATCAAGCCCCTGTTGCTTGGCACTGGTTTCGACCAGCTTTCCCATAAACGCCTGCCCATCAGGTGCGCAAATGGAGACTTCAAGTGGTTCGCAGCTGTCGGCATAAAACCGGGCCAGTTTCAGCGACTGCTCTAATGCCTGTTCGGGGCTGGCCATCATGAGTTTTTCAGCATTCAGCGACTCGCTAAGGATCGAGGCCCGTTCATCAAATGTGTTTAAATCAACAATAGTGGCGGCGTTACCACCATCAAGCAACTGGTACGAAGCAACCACATCAATAATCGCGGTATCTCCCTGCGCTTCGAGTAAATTAACCCAATGCGGCTCATCCTGCGTCAGCGCGTGCAATTGAACCGGGAACAAGATTTTATCCCAGTGTGTGAGTTTAGCCAGAATTTCTGCCTGTGTAAGCGGCGAAGCCGGGCTCAGCTTTATCCAGTAGTCAATTTGCCGCAGGCTGGTAAACGGACCGACAGGTTTTTGCCGTTCACCCTCATTGCCCAGGCTTGCCAGGGAGACTGCTTCATCTTCTATTTCCGCTTCAATTTCCAGCGATTTCTCGGGCAACCCGGCTTCAGGTTGAGAAACATTGATCTCCTGATTATCTTCGGGTTCCTCTATCAGTAACCCGGCACGACCTTGTTCTATATTATCCTCACCCCGCCCGGCAAAAGAGTCTGATTCAAATTCAAACAGTTGATCTTCAAACTGGTTTTCACCCGTCTCGCCCAGGGCGGGTGCGTGGTCTGCGTTGCGTGCCAGACCGGTGTGGTGAGATTTGGATTTACTGACGGGTTTCGCTGTCGATTTATTGCGCAGGGTATGAAGATATTTCTCGATGGTATGTGTATATCGACTGACGGCAAAAACCAGAATTATCAGGGCAACGCCCAGCAGGATAAGTGCAAAACGCAAATCCATCAGCTTTCTACCATTTCAATTGCCCGCTCGACATCGACGGATACGACACGTGAAACACCCGGCTCGTTCATGGTGACGCCGATCAGATTGTTTGCGGCCTGCATGGTGATTTTGTTGTGAGTGATCACAATAATTTGGGCATGTTCTGAAAGGGACCTTAAGGTATCACAAAATCGATCAACGTTTGCGTCATCTAGTGGTGCATCTACTTCGTCCATTATACAAAAAGGCGCTGGATTAAGTTCAAATAAACCAAACAACAGTGAGACTGCCGTCAGGGCTTTTTCGCCTCCTGAAAGCAAGTGTATGGTACTGTTACGTTTACCCGGAGGCTGTGCCAGAACCGTGATACCCGTCGTTAGCCAGTCATCTGTGGTCAGGTTTAGTGACGCCTTTCCACCGCCAAACAGTTTGGGGAAGTAACTTGAAAAGTTTCTATTTAACAAAGTGTAGGTTTCTTCGAAGCGGACACGTGTTTCTTTGTCTATTTTTCGTATCACTTTCTCCAGAGTTTCCAGCGCACTGAGCAGATCATTATGTTGTTTTTCAAGGTACTCGGCACGCTCACTTTGCGTTTCGTACTCATCAATTGCGACCAGGTTAACTGCGCCAATTGAGCCTATTTTACGCTCAATATCTGCAATTTGCTGTTCGCAGTTGCTAACGTCCGGACAATCTTCGGGTAGTTCTACGCTCTTTATAGTGCAGTTGTCGCGCGTCGCCTCATCTAGCAGGGTTTGCTGGCGAATTTTTCGATCCTGCAATGCCATACGTATTTCATCCAGGTCAGTACGCGCCTGGTTAACGCCATCAATACAGCTGGATAATAGTGACTGTTGTTCACGCAAAGCATTATCCAGCCCGGCAATCTCATCGCGTGCCGCTACAAGACCGGTTTCGACCTGCTTATGCTCGCTAAGACGAACCTGCAAATTGATATTTAGCGCTTCCAACGGTGCCGCGCTACCTTCTGCATTATCAAGCAGGTTCTGCTTGCGTGATTTATACTGAGCCAGTTGCTGGCCCATCCGTGTTAAACCACTTTCCAGTGACGCAACAGAGGTTTCCAGGCGTGTTTGCTCAAGTTTCCCGGTTTGCACCGCACCTTGTTGCTCACGGTAACTTATATTAGTTTGCTCTATATTGCGCTTAACAATGTCTTCCTGTTCAATAAATGAAGCCTGATCCTGTTCAGTATCTTCAAGCGCTTTTTCAACGCTCTTTAGCGTTTTCGTCGCCTCATTCAGGCGCAGGTGTTCTTCCTGGCCATGTGTCTGAATTTCACTCAATTCCTGCGTGATAGAGGTGAGCCGGCTTTGGGTATATTCCTGTGCTGTGTTTAACTGCGTGATTTCACGTTGATCATTCGCAATAATCTGCCGGAACTGTTCCTGCTTTTCCTGCAATATTTTGACCTGATCGCGCGTGGCGATTTCTGTTTTCTGAGCCTTTTCAATATCGTTCTGTAAACCGCGGAGTTCCTGGCCTATCTCGCTTACGCGTGATTTGAGCGAGTGCATTTCTTCTTCACGTACCAGATACCCCGTATTCGTCGCCGCCGTGCCGACATGGCTAACCCAGTTTGCACCATAAACAACGCCGTCACGCGTTACAATACGTTCACCGGCGTTGAGTTGTAAACGATATTGTTGCGCCTGGGCCGCATCATTTGCCACATATACTCCTGCAACCAGAGCTGAGATATCAATACTGGAGGCCTCAATATAACTTGCCAGCGGTTCCAGTGGAATTGAAGCGGCTAACTGTTTTTGCCTGTCAATAGAGATAAGCGTGACCGCATGCTCAGCGGGTTTTAACCAGAAATTGTGTTGCCCGCTTTGATCAATCAGGGCTTGCAACAGGGGCGTCAGAATGCGGTCGGCCGCACGTTCCCAGCCTTTTCTGATGTGAATGAGCCCGGCCAGTTGATCATTATTATCCAGTTTGCTTTGCGACAACCACTGCCTGTAATCCTGGTGCTGGCTGCCCAGTGCTGCCGCCTGAAACTCCTGTAAGGATTTTATGCGTGCCTGATTGGAACTCAGCATGGCCGATTGCTCATTATGCTGGTTTTTCAGATCAATCAGCTTCTCTGATGCGGTGCGTACGGCATGCCGTGCAGATTCGATCTGAACCTGCAACTCATCGAATTCAGCCTGTCTGTTCTTAAGGTTTTCAAGCAGCGGCGCAATTCCCGATTGCTCAAGTTCACTATTCAGGCGGGCCTGTTCGGTTTCCAGCTGAGATTCCCTGTCCCCGGCACGACTTTGCTGGCGGTTGATCTGATCAATAATGGATAACTGCAGTTGCTGCTGATTTTTGCTCGCAGCCTGCTGCTGCTGATATTGTGTGAACTGATTCTGCCACTCATCAAATTGTACGCGTGCCTGTTCATAGGTTTGGCGTTTGCCCTCAAGGCTGCTTTCATCTGCCTGTAACTGAGGGTGAAGTGCATCCAGCCTGGCCTGATATTCAGCCAGCATTGACTGATCCGTCTGGCTTTGCGATTCCAGTTCAGCGAGCGCTGTATTTAATTCCGCCAGCGCTTCACTGTCCTGTTGTTTGCTGACCTTGATATGTTCAATTTTCTGTTCGATTCTGGAAATATCAGCTCCGACCTGATAAAACGTCGCCTGTATTTCACTCAGTTTATCCTGAGCTTCGCCCTGCCCGCTACGCTGTCGTTCGATACGCGCTTCCATTTCGCGTTGATCAGCCAGTTTTTTTTCTAGCAGATTAGTGGACTGGTCCAGCGATTGTTGTGCCGACAGAATTTGGGCGCTATACGCGTCAAAGCGCAAACGATAGAGGATCGCCAGTTTGTCGCGGCGTTTGCCCTGAAGTTTTTTATAGCGCCCTGCCGCCTGTGCCTGACGCTTTAGCCGACGTAATTGTGCTAGCAATTCGCCGCGAATATCTTCACTACGTTCAATGTTTTCCCGCGTATGTCGAATGCGATTCTCGGTTTCTCTGCGCCGGTCTTTGTAGCGGGAAATTCCAGCCGCTTCTTCGACATAGGCCCGCAGTTCTTCGGGCCTGGACTCCACGATACGACTGACCATGCCCTGCTCAATAATCGAATAGGAACGTGGACCGAGCCCGGTTCCTCGAAACATGTCCAGCACATCTTTGCGGCGTACGCGTTTATCGTTGATCCGGTATTCGGATTTTCCATCCCGGCTGAGTATACGTTTGACTGAAATATCGGAAAATTTATGATAGTGGCCCTTGATCCTTCCAAGGCTGTTATCAAACAGCAATTCTACGGATGCCCGCCCGACAGGTTTTCGCGTGGAAGAGCCGTTAAAAATGACGTCGTCCATCGAATCACCACGCAATAATTTGGCAGAGGACTCTCCCATCACCCAGCGTACGGCGTCGATAACATTGGATTTACCGCAACCATTAGGGCCCACCACGCCTACGATTTGAGCACTAAAGCTAACGTTGGTATGGTCGACGAATGATTTAAAGCCAGAAACAGCTATCTTTTTAAGTTTCATTAAGGCAAAAAAATCATAAATTATTGAACCGACTTTAAGATGTGTCGTTATCTTATTGTATTATTTTGATAAATGCGGTTTGGTGAAATCACTTTGTGTGGCATGACAATCATTCAGGCCTCCCACGGCGATTTGCATCTTTTACCGGATTTGGCAAATATCCTTCTTAATCCATGTGAATATTGTGCAATAATCACGTGTGAAATCACTCGAATATTAGCATGTATATTCCACTTGAAAGGGAATTATTAACGAGTACAATGGTTCGGAAATTGCGTCTCGGATATCTTATATGCCTAACAGGCTATTAAAGAAATCATTCTTTTCTAATATAATTATTTAACGCACGGAAATTAGCTTCTTTAAGTCTTTGTTTTTCCGTGATAGCACTAGATAAATATAACCCCCGGTTGCAACATAAAAGTGCGCAACCTTTACGGCTGGATTAATATGTTTACAACTCGACGACTTACCCACCCTTCCCTTACTACGGTTTTTCGCGCCGGGCTTATCACCACCATTCTACTCAGCGCTGCTTGTGGCCAGTCAGAAGATGAAAAGAATCGCGCTGAGTCAGAACGTGCGCAAAATGCTGCAGCTGTGATAAAGCAGGCCCAGACTGCCCAAGCGAATAACCTGTCGCACCCCTACAGTATTGAAATTGCTCAAAGTGCCAAAACGCAGGCTTCCGTTGCACTCGGCGGCAGCGTTATTCCACAAACAGAATTGACTATTCGAGCGCAGGCACCGGGGCGCGTTGTTTATATCGCGGGTGAGGAAGGCTATGAAGTGCGGCGTGGTGAGACCATTGTTGATCTGGATGACAATAGTCTACTGGCACAACGCCGCGCTGCGATTGCGGGCCTGCAACGCGCTCGAGCACAACTTAATAACGCCTACATCCAGCTTGACCAGAATATCGTTTCAGATGGTGTCAATTCTCGCGGCGGAATGGGCATGCCCTCCATGTTTGACTATTTCGTAACAAAAAATATGGGTGACGCTATGGGTGCCGGCGATTCGGACTACGATCGCTATGCGAGCATTTCCTCCAGCCGGGCTGGCGTCGAACAGGCGAAAAGCGGCGTGATGGAAGCAGAATCACATATCGATCAGATTGAGGCTATGTTTCGGGACAAGCAGGCGATTGCGCCACAGGATGCAATTATTCTAGATAAAATGATTGAACTGGGTGATGCGGTGCAACCCGGCCAGGCATTGTTACGAATTGGTGATACCACTTCCCTGCAAATAGTTGTCGATGTTCCCGCCAGGCTGATGCGAAACCTGAGCGAAGGTATGTTGCTGCCGATTTCTCTCAATAATACGGGTGAAACCGTTAATGGCGAAATCACAGTGATATTCCCTGCCGCTGATGTAAAACGCAATACGGTTAGAATGAAACTGGCCCTGCCACAGGATGCCCAGGCCACGCCGGGAATGTACGTCACCGTATCGGTTCCGGATAGCGGGCGTGATCAACTTGTGACCATTTCAATCCCCAATGAGGCCGTGGTATGGCGGGGTAGCCAGGCCTCTGTTTACATCGTTAATAATAATGGCAAAGCCGAACTGCGCATGGTTCGAACAGGTAGTGAGGCGAATGGCCGAATTTCGATTCTCTCGGGCCTGACGGAAGGCGATCGGATTGTTACAACTCCCGATACGCATTTACGCTCCGGCATGATGATCCAGACTACCACGGTGCCAATACAAAGCCGCTACCAACCCCGGGTGGATATATTGACTCAATTGACTGTGTGATTTTGCATACGGATAATCATAAAGACAGTCTACAAAAATAATCTAAAGGCAGCAGGCGATCCACAGTTATGAGCCAGGAAACACCACAAAATACCTCTTTGGAAAATCATGATCTTGGCATGGCCGGGAAAATGGCCAGAGCGTTCATTGATTCACCCCTTTCTCCGATTCTTTTAATTGCCTCGCTGGCAATCGGTCTGCTCGGGCTGGCCATTACACCCCGCCAGGAAGACCCGCAGATTTCCGTACCGATGGTGGATATCTTTGTTGGTTATCCCGGTGCCTCTTCCGCGCAAACAGCCAAGCAGGTCGCAGCACCCCTGGAGCGCGTGATGAGCGAGATCGAAGGCGTAGATCACGTTTACTCCGCTTCCCGGCGCGGCCAGGCGATGGTAACCGTGCAGTTTGACGTGGGTGAAGACATGGGCCACTCACTGGTTAAACTGTATGACAAGATTCAGTCTAACATGGACATCGTACCCGCAGGTGCAACCATGCCGCTGGTCAAACCCAAAGCAATCGATGATGTGCCGGCTGTGGCCATTACCCTGTGGTCGACTGAAGTAGAAGATTCCATATTGCGTAAACTGGCAGATGACATATTGCAGCGTGTAAAAGAAGTGGCGGATACCGGGCCCGGCTTTATTGTCGGCGGGCGTGAGGAGCAGGTTCGTGTAGAAATCAGCATCCCGAAACTGGCCTCTTACAACTTGAGTATCGGACAGGTAGCCCAGGCGATTCGTTCTGCCAATAGCGAACTGGAAGCCGGCCACTATGAACTGGGCGATAACGCGTTTAAAGTTTACTCCGGCACCTTTCTTAGCAATGCATCCGATGTCGCTAAACTGGTTGTCGGCGTAGCCAATGGCGGGCCGGTATTTCTGGCGGATATTGCAAAGGTTACCGCCGGCCCTTCTGAAACCAACAACCTGGTGCGTCACTACACCGGGCAGGCCTATAGCGGAGATCTGAATGTTGAAGGCGCACCCGCCGTCACCATTGCTTTTTCCAAGATCAAGGGCAGCAACGGAATTGTCGTATCGAAAAAAATTATTGACCGGGTTGAGCAATTTAAGGGATTTTTAATTCCGGACAATGTGCACGTTGAAATAACCCGTGATTACGGTAAATCTGCTGAGCACAAAGTCAACGAGTTATTATTCAAGCTGGTCGTAGCAACGGGCGTGGTGACCCTGCTGATCTGGTGGTTTCTGGGTGTACGCCCCGCGATTGTCACGCTGATCATTATTCCAATCGTGGTACTGATCACCGTGTTCGGTGCCTGGATGATTGATTTTACGATTGACCGGGTTAGCCTGTTTGCACTGATATTCTCGATCGGCATACTGGTCGACGACGCCATCGTGGTGGTCGAAAATATCTATCGGCGCTGGTTAATGGCCGGCACTACCTCAATGGAGATCGCGGTTGACGCGGTGCGTGAAGTGGGCAATCCGACCATCATTGCGACACTGACGGTTATCGCAGCCTTATTACCCATGGCTTTTGTCGGCGATATGATGGGACCTTATATGATGCCGATTCCGGCCCTGGGCTCAATCGCAATCATGTATTCACTGTTCGCCGCCTTTGCCTTCACCCCGTGGTTAACCTACAAGCTGCGGCCTTCGTTGCAATCGCTGCATAAAGCTGAAGAGGCGGAAGAAAGATTTCAGCAACGCGTAGGGAAGTTTTACCGGAAGTTTATTTTTAAACTGATGGGCAACCGCGTACTGGGGTGGGCGACCCTCGGCGGAATCATTCTGGTATGGGGCCTGTCAGTATTCCTGTTCTATTCCCAGTCTGTGGCTGTCAAAATGATGCCTTTTGACAATAAATCAGAATTTAATGTCGTCATCAACATGCCAGCCGGTACCGCATTACCTAAAACCGCCAGCGTCACCCAGAAACTGGTGGAAGCGGTTCGCGAGCAAATACCCGAAATCATAGATCTACAGGCCTATGTCGGTACGGTTTCTCCGTATAACTTCAATGGTATGGTGCGCCACTATTATCTACGCCAACAGCCCTGGCAGGCCGATATCCAAATAAAATTGCTCGACAAAGGAGATCGGAACCGCAATAGCCATGATATTGCTACCGACGCACGTAATGTTTTAACCCCTCTGGCGCGGCAACTGGGCGCTCGAATTACGGTAGCTGAAATGCCCCCGGGGCCGCCTGTGTTGCAAACCATGGTGGCAGAGGTTTATGGCCCCACGCCAGAAATCCGTCGTCAGGTTGCGCGGGACATTACCCTGAAATTTGAAGAGGCAGAATACGTTAGCGATGTAGACAACTACATTGAGGCGCCCCACTACATTACCGAGTTTCAGGTAGATGTGGATAAGGCAATGCAAAAAGGCATTACCGTTGAGACTATCAATCAGAGTATTGCGCTGGCGATGGGCGGTTTTGTTGTCGGTGATATTAAAGAACCGCATTCTACTGAACCGGTTAAAATTGTGTTACAGGCTCCTCACTCTGAGCGTGCGCTGACTGGCAATATCACCAATATGCCAATTCCCGCTGCTGATGGCAGCATGGTACCGCTATTTGAGCTCGGGGAATTCAGGCAGGTCCTCGATGATCCGGTTGTTTATCACAAAGACCTTCGTGATATTGAATACGTGGTGGGGGAATCGGTTGGTAAACTGGCCGCACCGATCTATGGCATGTTTGAAGTAAATGAGCTGTTGGAAGATTATGTCTCCCCTGATGGCCAAACGCTCTACGGACCCATCCTGTCTATTTCTGCGCCTAAAAATGATTTGGTCTCTGCTTTTAAATGGGACGGTGAGTGGCGCGTGACCTATATCACCTTCCGTGACATGGGCGCAGCTTTCGCCGGCGCAATGTTACTCATCTATATACTGGTCGTCTGGGAGTTTGGCAGTTTTCGGGTACCGCTTATCATCATAAGCCCAATACCACTGACCATGATCGGCATTATGTTTGGCCACTGGATGTGGGGCGCTGAATTTACCGCAACCTCAATGATTGGATTTATTGCCCTGGCCGGCATTATTGTTCGAAACTCAATACTGCTGGTGGACTTCGCTCAGGAAAAAGTGGCCGAAGGCATGGAACGCAGGGAAGCCTTTGCCATGGCCGGGCAGGCACGCATGCGCCCAATCGTCATCACTGCACTGGCGTTGATGGGGGGTTCTACTGTTATCCTTACCGACCCAATCTTCCAGGGCATGGCGATTTCCCTGTTTTTTGGTGTTCTGATCGCCACCTTGTTAACCCTGATTGTTATCCCGATGGGCTGTGATTCCTGGGGACAGCTTTTGTGCGAAACGGAGAATGGCGACCCTTGTCCAGACCCGGAGACACCCGATTCGGGTGCTCAGTCCAAAAGTGTGCAACAACTGGATTCTATCATCGCATCTTCAAAAGCGAAAAATAAGGAAGCGGAAGATAATATGGGCAATAAAGTCGCTGTTAGAGAAACTCCAACAGAATCATCGAGCGAAGAATTGCACAAGCCTGCAACCGCAGAAGCGCAGGAAAAACCAGCAATTGTGGTGAAGAAATCCAGCACAGCGAAAAGCAAGAAAACCAAAACGGCGGATAAATCGGGCCGTGCCGTTACCACCAGAAGCAAAAAGAAGGTAGCGAAAAAAGTAACAAAGAAGAAGGTTACGAAAAAGGCAGTGGCAAAAAAATCCGCCACAGTTAAGAGCCCGCCTCCAGGACGACCGACTGCTAAAAAAGTCACTAAAAATGTGAGTAAAAAGACAGTATCAAAGAAAACAACAGCGAAAAAAGCGGCACATAAACGCAAAGGCATCCGCTTGAAGTAAATTACTTTGCATCAGGCCTTCTTTATAGATAAGTTAGACAATTAATAGGAAAACACCATGAAGCTAAAAGCACTCCTGATTTACGTATTGACGGCTACTTTGCTGGGGCTCTCATCGAATGCCAGTGCTGATTTTTTCAGCAGCCCATTCGACTGGATGGACGACGATGACTTTTATCGATACGACAGAGGTGGCCGGAGTTACGGACGTGATCGTTGGAGACGCTACGATGAGTGGGAGCCAAATTACTGGCGCTACCGCTATTTCGACGACGATAGCGATGATTATTTTTTCGACGAGTTTGACGGTGATTTCTTTGGTGACGGACGCGGTGATTTCAATTTCGATATGAATATGGATTTTGATACGGATTCGCGCTTTGATGGTGACTACGATAATGATTATCGCTATCGTGGAGGAGA
>JAAELZ010000825.1 GCA_024226105.1 Pseudomonadota bacterium
ACCAATATGTCCGCACACGCTCAGTAATCGGCCGATTATCTTAAACCAGAAAAGCACGATTAGAATCTCCGATATTGAGTTAACCGATAATCACGCTACCCTGGCGGTGGATGGCATTATTGTGCAAATACTGGATGGCAGTGAAACCATAGAAATAAACCAGGCCGAACACGCACTCAAACTTATTCGTATTGATAAGCACAGCCACTTTGAAGCCCTGCGCCTCAAATTGGGCTGGACCAGCTAGCCTCCCGGACAATTTCAATTCATTCACTCCGTGCTAACCTGGCTACAAATTAAACACTTCGCGATCGCGGATTATATTGAGCTTGACCTCGTTGATGGCCTGAGCGTGATTACCGGTGAGACCGGGGCAGGGAAATCAATCATTATCAATGCCTTGAGCCTGGCACTTGGCCGACGAGCCGATGCCAGCGTAGTTAAGCATGGCCGGCAGCGTGCTGAAATTCAGGCAAACTTTGACATTTCGGCCTGCGAACCCGTCAGGGTTTTGCTGACTGAACTGGATCTTGATGAGGAAGGTGAATGTCAGTTACGCCGGGTGATAAATGCCGAATCGGGCAGCAAAGCCTATATCAACGGTCGCATGGTCACGGCTGGCATTTTACGCCAGGTCGGTGAATATCTGCTGGATATCCACGGCCAGCACGAGCACCAGTCACTACTTCGTGCCGATACACAACGCGAATTACTGGATAAATATGCCGGCATCGGTGAGCAGGTTCGTCATTTGCAAAGCTGCTACCACACATTAGCGCAAACTCTGGCGCGGCTGGAAAAGCTTCGAGACGACTCTGCCTCCGCACACAAGAAACTGGAGTTCTTACAGTACCAGGTCGATGAACTGGCCCAGTTTGCGCCGTTACAGGATGAATGGCCGGAGTTGTATGCCAATCATCAACGTATTCACCACCAGGCAGAATTAGCCACATCTGTACAAAACACCGAGCAGGCCTTATTTGGCAACGACGCCAGCCCCTCCTCGGTTAGTTCACAGCTTGCGCTGGCCATCAGCGAGCTCGAAAAAGCACAGGCGATTGACCCCGATCTGAAAGATATCAGCGAACTGCTACTCGAAGCACAAACGCTGGTGGTGGAAAGCGAAACTAGCTTACGCCATGCGGGGGAATCTATCGCCTTTGATGAAAACAAGCTGCAATCTATCGAGCAACGCTATGCAGCGTATATGGACCTGTCCCGCAAGCATCGCATCGAACCGGAACAGGTATATGAAATCTACCATGATCTGTTGTCTCAACTGGAGATGGCTGAAAACCCTGAACTAAGTGAGCAAACCCTGCTGGATGAAATTCACACTCTTGGTGAACAATATCGTAAACTGGCGAAAACTATCAGCAGCAAGCGTACAGAACACGCCCAAAAACTGTCTGATGCGGTTAGCGATGCCATGCAAACGCTGGCGATGGAAGGCGGGAAATTCGAGGTCGTACTGCAATCCGTTACACCAGTGTTGAACCCTGGCGGGAACGAATCCAGGCTTACTGAAATCGGACGGGAAACCGGCAACGAAAAGATCAGCTTTGAAGTAAGTACGAATCCAGGAATGCCCCGCCTGCCACTCGCGCGGGTCGCCTCAGGCGGTGAACTATCGCGCATTTCACTGGCAATGCAACTGATACTGTCTGATCTGGCAACCGTCAATTCACTGGTTTTTGATGAAGTTGACGTGGGTGTTGGTGGAAAAACCGCCGCCATCATTGGAAAAATGCTCGCACAACTTGCCGGAAAACGGCAGATAATATGCATCACCCACCTGCCACAGGTGGCGGCCTTTGGCTCGCAACACTATCATGTAAGCAAACAGCAGGGTGAGCAGGTACAATTGAATATTGAAGCACTTGATGAATCGGGTAAAATCACTGAAATTGCACGAATGGTCGGCGGTGAAATCGTAACCGATGAATCCCTCGCACATGCGCGCAGCCTGCTAGCGGGCAGCACAGGATCCTGAAACCGGTAATATTATTGTAAACACAGAGATCACCGAA
>JAAELZ010000826.1 GCA_024226105.1 Pseudomonadota bacterium
ATACTCAAGGAAGTGGGCCTGGAGGGAATGGAAGACCGACGCCCGGCACAACTCTCCGGCGGGCAACAACAACGGGTAGCGGTAGCGCGCGCAATCGTGAGCCAACCGACGCTGGTACTTGCAGATGAACCGACCGCCAACCTGGATACCGTCACCTCAAGCCAACTGATGGATTTGTTTGTTGAACTGAATCTAAAACACCATATTACCTTTGTGATCGCGACTCACGACGTGCGCGTAATGAAATATGCAAAACGCCTGATTAAAATGGTGGACGGCAAAATCATAAGCGATGAGGCCCAGCCATACCCGCTACCTCCAGGCGAATGACAGCCTGCAAGCAAGGCTTACGCCTAAGCGGCCTGATCCTGGCCTGCTTTTTATCTGTATCGGTAGCTGCTGCTCCTGCGGTATTCACAGGCGGGCACCTGAAGGCCCAGTTTCTGTTCAATACGCTGCCGGAAGACAGCCTGTTTCTGGATTCGATAGACACGCCTGCCACGGATCTCAACAGTGACCTGCGCCTGAAATTTAACTGGAGTGCAGACAAGGTTTCATTGAATACGGATTACCAGCTGATTTCACGTCAGGGGGATAGTATTGTGCTCGCCAGGGATCTGTCCGGTGCGGTGACCGTACCCAACCCGGTGTCGAATGATGACTTTCGATTATTTGATCTGACGCACGTGATTTCAGAGGACGAAAATGGTTTTCTGGTGCACCGTCTGGATCGCTTGTTCGTCGATGTCACGGGTACACAGGCGGTTGCCCGTGTTGGGCGCCAGGCCGTAAGTTGGGGTAATGGGCTGATCTATACACCCATGGATTTTTTTAACCCCTTTGATCCCGCAACGGTGGATAAGGAGTATAAAACCGGTGACGATATGCTGTACGGGCAGTATCTCAAGCAAAATGGTGATGACCTGCAAGCGGTCTGGGTAGTCAGGCGTAATAGTGAGGGCGAGGTAAGCAGCGATGTTGATTCCATTTCTGCCAAATATCATGGTTTCGCCGGCGATAAAGAATACGACCTGCTGCTGGCAGAGCACTACGAAGAATTTATTCTGGGCGTCGGAGGCATTACGAACGTTGGGGGTGCGATCTGGCGCGGGGATATTACGCTTACCGAGACCCAAACCGACACCGTGACCAGTGTGGTTAGCAATTTGTCCTATTCATGGGTGGGCTGGGGCCACAATATTAGCGGCGTGCTTGAGTATTTCTACAATGGTTTTGGGCAAAGTGACGGGGACTATAGCCCGGGCGCGTTGGCCGCCAATCCCGACCTGGTTGAGCGTTATGCCCGGGGAGAGTTGTTTACGCTCGGTCGACATTATATCGCGGCCTCTGCGTTGATTGAAGTTACTCCCCTTTGGTTGCTGACCCCAAACGTTTTTTTCAATGCCAGTGATGGTTCCTCATTGGTGCAGTTGGTCAGTAGCTATGATTTCAAACAGGACTGGCAGTTTCTCACCGCACTGAGTATTCCCATCGGGCCGTCGGGCACAGAATTCGGAGGTATCGATTCGGGCATTGACAAAAAGCCGTTAAGTACCGGCCTCAACCTGTTCGCGCAGCTCGCCTGGTATTTTTAGCAAAGATCAAATTCTGAAAACCAGGGGATGCAAGGTATCGCAGGATGTGGTGAGGAACGAACCGCATCAAACAGCTTTAGGTAGTAAAAGGCACGATGTAGGGTGGATAAGCGCAGTGCATCCACCGAATTTCAATTATTTAGCAGAGCCTTTGGTGGATGCGCTGCGTTTATCGCACCTTACGTCGAGGGTGTATCCGTAGTTTCGCATCATTGTGGCGGCCTCACCCTTGAGTCAAATAACGCCAGAACAGGCTTGAGATTCGGGCAGGTTTTGTGCAGGACGTCAATTTCAGTTTACCATCATCCGGGAGAGGCAAGGTACCTGTCTTCAAACCAGATAATGGAATTTAGCCCGCTTCATTCTCAAATTTCCTGTAATAGCCGTGTTGGCGGGGTGCTGATCAGCTGATGAATGACACTGTAACCTACTCCACCGAGGCCGACTATACCGGCCAACAGCCCCCATAAAACGGGATACCATGAAGCCTGGAAACTCAGATTAAATATGTATTCGGCGAGAACCCAGCCAGTGAGCAATGCCATACCAGCACCCATTATCCCGGCCAGTGCGCCCAGAACCACAAATTCGCTTGCGACACTGCGTTTTATCTGACGCTGACTGGCCCCCAGTGTTTTCAATATCGCGATTTCCTGACGCCGGTCATTGCGCTGGGTCTGAATTGCGGCTAACAGCACAACGATGCCGGCCAGCAGGCTGAAGGCAAAAACAACTTCTACCGCACTGGATACCTGGGTGATGATGCGCTGGATTTGATTGAGGATGGCACGTACGTCCAGTACGGTGATGTTTGGAAATGCTTTGACCAGTTCAGTGGTGAACTGTGTGTCTGAATCGTTGATGCGCACTGAGGTGATATAACTGTTGGGAAAGTCATCCAGTGCACCGGGGGAGGCGATGATATAGAAATTGGGCTGCATCGTATCCCATTGCACCTCGCGCAGGCTGCTGATCGGGGCACTGTATGGTCGCCCCGCAATATCAAATTCCAGTTTGTCATTCAGGCCTATCCCAAGGCGTTTTGCGATGACCGATTCAACAGAAATACCCATTTCCGGTACATCCGCCTCCCCGGAGAGTTTTTCGCGAAACCATTGCCCGGCGAGAATGGTATTTTCCGGTGGCAGCTCGTAGGTGGTGGTCAGATTAAGTTCGCGCCTTAAGGTGTCCTGTGCCTGCTGATCTTCAAAGTTTTCGGCAGTGACGGGCTGACCGTTGATGGCGCGTAAACGCCCGCGAATCATCGGATAAAGCTGATAGCCGTCCAGCCCGCGTTGCGCTAGAAAGGTTTTCAGTGCATCCAGATCAGCTGGTTGAATGTTAACCATAAAATGGTTGGGCGCGTCTTCAGGTATACGGTTTTGCCAGGCCACGATCAGGTCCTCGCGCACGCTGCCGAGCAGGCTCAGGGCAAAAATACCGACTCCGATTGTGGTGATCAACAGGGAAGCACGACCGGCATAGCGCCCGATATTGGCCAGGCCCAGTTGCCAGCCGGTTTCACGAGATACGCGAATTTGGCGAAAAGCCCGGGTTAAAAGCCAGGCGATCAGCAGCATCAGCCCCAGTCCGCCCACCAGTCCGGCAAAAACGACACCCGCGAGTTTAACTTCGCCCGCCTGCCAGATGAGAAACCCGGCCATTGCCAGGCTGATACTTATGATGCTAAGCAATACGTGCCGATGGGTGGGGCCTGTTTCTGCCCTCATCACCCGCATGGGAGGGGTTTGAATAACGCCTGCAATTGGCGGCAGGGCGAATCCAGCCAATGTCAGCATGGCGGTGGCGATGCCTGCGCCAAGGGGTTTTAAGCTTGCCGGGGGCAGGGCGATATGGAGCAGGCTCGAAAGCAGTTTAGTGAGAAAGAACTGTGCGAAAAACCCCAGC
>JAAELZ010000827.1 GCA_024226105.1 Pseudomonadota bacterium
ACAGTTTGTCACAGGCAAAACCTTTCTGATTAATGGTCTAAGCAACTGTATTATATCGGGTTTATAAAGGTTTTGCCTTTTTATTCATGCAATATTGGGGCTAACGCGCCTCCCTGCGCTACGCGATCCACCGTAAACGCCACGTAAACGACACCCTGTTCTCATAATCTCATTGCCACCAAACTCTACGCTGTTGATGAACCAGGAGTAAAGAACAATGCGGAAAATGATATCCACGTTGACGGATCGGCAACGTTATTGGCTGGAGCACGTGCAGGCCTGCGAAGCTTCGGGAAAAAGCATGGCCGAGTATGCAGCATCGCAAGGTATTGCTGTTCGAGCCATGTATGGTGGTAAAAAGACTCTGGTCAAAAAGGGTGTGTTACCGGTGGTGCAGCCAACCCGGTTCCAACGCGTACAGGTGATGGAAGCGACTGCCAGCAGCCAGTGGCGTATCGGTTTACCCAACGGTGTGTCAGTAGCCTTTGCCGGTGAGGTGGATTCTCGCGCATTAACCACCGTGTTGAACGTATCAGCGTCACTTGAATGAGACGACCATCAAATGATTTGCCGCTGGTTTATGTCTGCCGGGATGTAGTAGATTTCAGAAAGGGCATAATGTCTTTAAGTGTACTGGTCGAAGGCACACTGGCACTGGATCCATTCTCTGAGCATTTGTTTGTTTTTTGTAACCGCAAGCGTGACAAGGTAAAAGTCCTTTATTGGGAACGTAATGGTTTTTGCATGTGGCAAAAGAGCCTTGAAAAGGCCAGGTTCAAATGGCCCCGCAAGGCACTGGATGAGGTTATTACGTTGACCGGCCAGCAGTTGAACTGGTTACTCGATGGACACGATATCATGCGCATGCAGGCACATGAAAGATTGTACTATCATACTGTTTTATAAGGCATTGACGACCCTCATGTTGTATAATACAGGGCATGGAAAAGGCCCAAAAACAGCTACCGGATGACGTTGATTTACTCAAGTCCCTGCTGGCTGAGCAGGCCACAAAACTCGATGAAGCTGCGACCCAAAAACAGCAATTGCTTGCTCGTAACGAGCAACTCAACAACCAGAACCAACATTACAAAGCCCAGGTTCTCACCCTCCAGGAGCAGTTAAATCTGGCACTGGCCAGGCGCTATGCCGCCAGCAGTGAGAAAATATCCCCGGATCAGTACCTTCTGTTCGATGAAGCCGAGACCGACACCGAGATAGAGTGGCAAGATGACGAAGTCATCGTTCCGGCACACACCCGCAAGAAAGGTGGGCGCAAGAAACTACCCGAGACCTTGCCACGTGTAGATGTCATTCATGAACTAAGCGCTGAAGAGCGCATCTGTCCCCACGATGGTGCCACCCTGGCCGAGATCGGTGCGGTGACCTCCGAACAGCTGGATATCATACCGGCCAAGATCCAGGTGATCCGACATATCCGCAAACAGTACGCCTGCAAGTGTGGCCAGTGCATTAAAACCGCAGCATTACCGAAACAACCGATACCCAAGTCCATGGCATCACCGGGCTTACTGGCTCATATTGCAGTATCAAAGTATCAGGATGCTTTACCACTGTACCGGCAGGAAACCATCCTGCAACGTATCGGTGTTGATATCCCCCGCGTGACGCTGGCGAACTGGATGATCCAGGTGGGTATATTGATACAACCCCTGATCAACCTGTTACGGGACCGGATACTGGAATATGACATTATCCAGATGGATGAGACCACGGTGCAGGTTCTCAAGGAACCTGATAAAAAGGCACAATCAAAATCTTACATCTGGTTGCAACGTGGTGGCCCACCCGGTAAACCGGTGGTGTTGTATGACTACGATCCGGGTCGTAGTGCCGAAGTACCCAAGCGCTTGTTGGGTGACTTTAAAGGCTATCTGCAGGCCGATGCATACGTGGGATACAACGCGGTGGTGGCGGACAATGGGCTGACGCGTGTTGGTTGCATGGCACATGCACGACGCAAGTTCACTGATGCCATCAAGGCGCAGGGTAAATCCAAGAAGCGTGGTGAGGCACATCGGGGCCTGCTCCTGATCAGGAAGTTGTACCGGGTTGAACGACAGGCACGAAATCTGAAGATGGATGCACCAGACCGTTACTCCTGGCGCCAGAAACGCTCCCGAACAATCCTGGATGACATACGTAAATGGCTGGATAAAACACTGCCGCAGATAGCGCCATCAAGTGCGACTGGGCAGGCGCTGAGTTATCTGCACAATGAGTGGGACCAGTTGATCCGTTACCTGGATGATGGCCGTCTGGAGATCGATAATAATCTTGCAGAGAATGCCATCCGACCCTTCGTTATAGGTCGGCGCAACTGGCTGTTCTCTACCTCGGTCAAGGGCGTGAAAGCCAGTGCCAACCTTTATTCACTAATTGAGTGCGCCAAGATCAATGGTCTGGAACCGTATGCCTATCTGCGCCATGTCTTTACTGAACTGCCGAAGGCGGGTACCGTTGAGGCCATCGAAACATTGCTACCGGGGGATCTGAAAAAAGAGCAGATCAAGGCCGGTTAAGCAAGACCCGTGTTCACTTCGCGCTTACTTTTGTTTGATAAGAGTAGGCGCCTTCAGGCGAAAGCTGACGCAAAAAACTGCTTCGGTACTTGTCAGTTTCATGGAAAAGGGCGTTTATCCTTCCTCACCTCTCGAATTACCCACAAGTGTATCGCTTTACCGTATGCGACTTATCAATGTCACTGTATCATCTTCGTTTACAGGCCGTGTTATGAGCACCTGGAGAATTGCTCACCAAAGTTTGAGAAGTCGATCAGAGGGCAGGGTCCTTTGGCCCTCTGGCATTTTGAGCCGCCGTACTGGTAGGATGAGGAAAACGAGAATGAGGGCCCCTGTTATGAAGATCAGTATCTCCAGGAATTTTTCCATTCTGGCGCTTTTATGTGCTGGGGTATCATTTCCTGCATGGGCAAACGACTACGCCCTGGTCAACTGTCATGTGTTTAACGGCTTTGAAAACACAATCAAGCGCGATCAAACAGTTTACATCAAGGGTCGTGACATCAGTCACATCACGACAAGCGCGATTACCCCGTCCGCTGATACTGAAATTATTGATTGTGAAGGTAATTTCCTGATACCCGGCCTGATTGACGCACACACACATCTGGATAATCTGGAAGCGGCCCGGCGTGCCCTGCTCTCAGGCACCACCACGGTCCGTACGGCTGGCGTTAGAGCATACGAGGACATTGGCTTACGCGAATTGGTCCGCTCCGATAAATTGCCGGGGCCCGATGTCGTGGCGGCTGGCGTCTACGTTACACCCAATCTGGAAGCAACGATGCTGGCTGATCCCAGGCTGGCACCACTGGCCGGTGGCGTGAAAACCGATGAACAGTTACGCCTGCTGGTCGAGGTTAACATTGACCGCGGAGTTGACGTGATCAAGACACGTGGCACCGAACGCGCCGGGCGGCCCGACACTGACCCACGTGAACAGGTCTATACCCGGCACCAGTTGGAGGTCGTGGTCAAAGCGGCGGCTATGCATAATATTCCGGTGATGGTCCACGCCCATGGTGATGAGGGCGCCAGGGCTGCAGTGGAAGCAGGTGCCAGGAGCATTGAGCACGGCACTTACCTTTCTGAGCAGACATTACAACTAATGAAGGACAAGGGTACCTGGTTTGTTCCCACGTACATTACGATGCTTGAAATGCGCGAGGAACAATACGATCACGTGCTGCGTCTGCGGGGCTCCCACATGGTGCCGCGCCTTGAACAAACGATCCGGGATGCCCACCGCTTGGGGGTCAAATTCGCGACCGGAGCAGACAATTACTACGACGACAAGTCGATCAACCGGATTTCACTGGAAGTCATGTACCTGGTGCAGTTTGGCCTGACGCCCTTCGAGGCCCTGCAGGCTGCGACTGCCAGTTCTGCCGAATTGCTCGGTCTGGGTGAGAAAACCGGAAAAATAAAGCCCGGTTATGAAGCCGACTTGATTTTGCTGCCCGGCAACCCGTTGGAGGACGTCATGGCCTTGCAGGATGTGCTGCTGGTTGTGAGTAATGGGCAGCTTGCGCTCAAGCGAATTCCATTCGGTTTGGAGAAATAAATGACGAACATTTTTGGGTGCTAACTCCGAAGTTGGCGTATTGAAGACAGTCATGGTCTGTCATCCATGATGGTATTCATCCTTCCATCATGAACAGAGCTTAGGCTACATCATTAGAAAAACGTCCCCCGTTCAGTATCATCTCGTATTGGAAGAGGTTACCATTGGAAATCACTTCTCATTTCCGTTAGCATCGAAACTCCTCTTGCTCAGG
>JAAELZ010000828.1 GCA_024226105.1 Pseudomonadota bacterium
CCAGGAAAATGGCACCGAAGTGCCGGGTAGTGGTGTGTATCTGGGCAATCACAAGCCTGGCATCTATGTCGATATTGTCTCGGGCGAACCCCTGTTTGCATCTTCTGAAAAATATGAATCAGGCTGTGGCTGGCCCAGTTTTACCCGGCCGATTGATGATGGTTTTATCAATGAATTCACAGACACCGCGCACGGGATGGTACGAACGGAAGTTCGTTCAAACCATGGTGATAGCCATTTAGGGCATGTGTTTACCGACGGCCCGCAAGATCGCGGTGGGCTGCGCTACTGTATCAATTCCGCTTCGCTTCGTTTTATCCATGTGGATGATATGGAACAGGAAGGTTACGGTGCCTACCTAGATAAAATCAAGCCGGAGGGGAGGGCGACATGACAATTGAGCGTGCTATTTTAGCAGGCGGATGTTTCTGGGGAATGCAGGACCTGATTCGTAAATTGCCCGGTGTTCAATCCACGCGCGTGGGTTACTCGGGCGGTGATGTAGCCAACGCCACTTATTCGAATCACGGTACCCACGCCGAGGCGATTGAAATTGAATTTAACAATGAAGTGATCGGCTACCGGGACATACTGGCCTTTTTCTTTCAGATCCATGATCCCTCAACCATCGACCGCCAGGGCAATGATTGCGGGGCTTCCTATCGATCAGAAATATTTTATACCTCTGGCGAACAAAGGGTGGTCGCTGAACAGACAATAAAAGATGTGGATGTATCCGGTTTATGGCCCGGGCCGGTGGTTACCAGGGTTAGCGAAGCCAGTGAGTTCTGGGAAGCTGAGCCCGAGCATCAGGATTATTTGCAGCGCATTCCAAATGGATATAGCTGCCATTTTCCACGTCCTGGCTGGGTTTTGCCAGGCGATTAATCGCTAATAGTCTGGTCTCCTGAGAAATCGGGGTCAGAGAGTCCTTCTTTCTAATATGAGTGCTAATTATTCTCTTCGTCTGATTTACTACTCGAGCGAAGATTTATGATAGTCATCCAATAGCTAATACATTAGGCTTAGTTAAACCAGAACAGCGGCGCCACCTGTGAGCGCCCCTATCGCTTTTGTGCAAGACAGGCATGAGAGTAGCAAGCGCTTCATTTCGCCGGTATAATGAAAAACTCTATATCGAAAAATCCAATTGTTATGCGCGTGTTCCTTAAAGTTGTTGCAGAGAGATGTCGGGCGTGACGGCCACGGACATGACGGCCCTGCCGGAAGCATCAAGGCATGCCCGGGGTACGGGGGCGCTTCGCACTCGCCGCCCTGTCTACCTTGATTTTTTGCCTCCCTGTAATAGTGCCTGCCCGGCAGGAGAGGATATTCAGGCCTGGTTAGGCCATGCCCAGGCGGGCAATTACGAAACCGCCTGGCAGATTTTGATCGAGGACAACCCGATGCCGGCAATTCATGGCCGGGTCTGTTACCACCCCTGTGAACCGGCCTGCAACCGAAATATCACCGATGAGTCGGTGAGTATTCATGTGGTGGAGCGGTTCCTGGGTGACATGGCGTTGAAAGAGGGGTGGAAGCCCCGCTACAACCCGAAACCCGGTGGTGGTCGAGTGATGGTGGTGGGAGCAGGTCCCAGTGGGCTCTCGGCTGCCTACCACATGACCCGCATGGGCCATGAAGTGGAGATTTATGAAGCGGGCCCGGTGGCCGGCGGCATGATTCACTTTGGGATACCGGCATACAGGATGCCGAGGGATGAGCTGAATACAGAGATTCAGAGAATTGCCGACATGGGGGTAAAGATACACCTTAACCATCGGGTTAATGATCTGTTGGCGGAGAAAGTGGCGGGCAAATTTGACGCTGTTTTTGTCGCCGTGGGCGCTCATATCAGCAAAAAGATCGACATTCCCAGTCGTGATGCCCGCAAGATAATGGATGCGGTGAGTTTCCTTAAAAGCGTCGAAAACAATGAGCCCCTGAAGCTGGGCCGGAAAGTGGCGATCTATGGTGGGGGTAATACTGCTATGGATGCGGCTCGAACCGCCAGGCGGTTGGGGGCCGAAGAAGCGGTGATCATTTATCGCCGTGATCGAGCCAGCATGCCTGCGCATGACTTTGAGGCCGATGAGGCCCTGGAAGAGGGGGTCAAAATCAACTGGTTGCGAACAATTAAGGAGATTGATCAGACCACGTTCAAAGTAGAGGTGATGAAACTGGATGATGATGGCCGGCCTCAACCCACGGGTGAATTTGAGACCCTGGAGGCGGATGCCCTGATTCTGGCGGTGGGCCAGGATACCGATACCGGTTTTCTGGAGAAGGTGCCGGGGATTGTTTTCAAGCGAGATGGTACCGTGGTGGTGGGCGAGGATATGATGACAGGTCATAACGGTGTCTTTGCGGGTGGGGACATGGTGCCCAGCGATCGTTCAGTGACCATTGCGGTAGGGCATGGCAAAAAGGCGGCCCGGTTTATCAACGGTTACCTGCGTAATGAGGCTTATCAGCCCGAGCAAAAACACCCCATTATCGGCCATGAAAAATTACATCTCTGGTTCCGTACCAATGCCCCGCAGGTGGAACAGGAGGAGCTCTCCCCCGATGAACGTATGGGCGGTTTCGAAGAGATTGCGCAGGGCATCAGTGAGAGCGATGCCCTTTTTGAGGCGCGACGTTGTCTTTCCTGCGGGAACTGTTTCGAGTGTGATGGCTGCTACGGATCCTGCCCCGAGGGGGCGGTAGTTAAGCTGGGCCAGGGAAAACGCTATCGATACAACTATGACCTCTGCACGGGTTGTGCTGTTTGTTACGAGCAGTGCCCCTGTCATGCTATCGAAATGGTGCCGGAACCTTTGGGCGCCGAGGCATAATTTAGTAAATCATCGAGTTCCCACAAAAGGCATAGAGCCTGCAAACGTTGAAAAATAAGCGAATGGCTGAACAAAAGAATCGAGCAACAACCTACAGCGGTAGTGAAGCGGTGGCCCACGTGGCCTACCGGGTGAGTGAGATTTGCTCAATCTACCCGATTACGCCCTCATCTGACATGGCGGAGCTGACCGATGTGTGGTCGGCTCAGGGTTTGACCAATATCTGGGGTCAGGTTCCGGATGTGGTCGAGATGCAGAGTGAGGGCGGGGCCGCTGGAACGGCCCATGGGGCACTTCAAACGGGTGCGCTGACCACCACCTTTACTGCCTCTCAGGGGCTGATGTTGATGTTGCCGAACATGTACAAGATCGCCGGTGAGCTGACCGCTACGGTTTTTCATGTGGCGGCGCGTTCTCTGGCGGCGCAGGCGCTATCTATTTTTGGCGATCATCAGGATGTGATGGCCGCGCGTACCACCGGTTTTGCCATGCTTGCTTCAAGTTCGGTGCAGGAGGCCCACGATATGGCATTGATTGCCCACTCGGTCACACTCCAGGCGCGGGTGCCCTTCATCCATTTTTTCGACGGTTTTCGCACCTCCCACGAGATCAACAAGATCAACCTGCTCAGTGATGAGCAGATTCGGTCAATGATTGATGATGAGCTGGTAATGGCCCATCGTAAGCGGGCGCTCAACCCGGATAACCCCTTTATCAGGGGGACGGCACAAAACCCGGATGTCTACTTCCAGGGCCGTGAAACTGTCAACCAATTTTATGAGGTGGTGCCGGAAATTGTGCAGCGAACCATGGATCAGTTCTACGAGTTGACCGGCCGACGTTTCAAGCTGTTTGACTACCATGGCGATGAGCATGCGCAGCAATTAATCGTCATTATGGGTTCCGGTGCCGAAGCAGTGCTCGAAAGCATCGCTGTGCTTAACGCCCGGGGCGCCAAACTGGGGATGATCGTTGTACGATTGTTTCGTCCCTTCAGTGGTCCCGACCTGCTCGCTGCAATACCCTCGAGCGTAAAGGCGATTGCGGTGCTGGATCGTACCAAGGAAATTGGTGCCAGCGGCGAGCCGCTATATCAGGACGTAGTTACCACGCTGGCGGAAGCTCTGGGTGAAGGCCGGCTCGAGAGCATGCCAATCGTTATTGGCGGCCGCTATGGGCTCTCATCAAAAGAGTTCACCCCCGGCATGATTCGAACGATTTACGATGAGCTGAAAAAGGCGAAGCCGAAGAATCACTTCACCATCGGCATTAACGATGATGTGACCCATACCAGCCTCGACTACGACGACAGTTTTGATATTGAACCCGAAGGCGTGACCCGGGCCTTGTTCTTTGGCCTTGGTTCAGACGGCACTGTCAGTGCGAACAAGAACAGTATCAAGATTATTGGCGAGAACACCGCTCTCTACGCCCAGGGTTATTTTGTCTACGACTCAAAAAAAGCGGGCTCGCAGACAGTCTCACATCTGCGCTTCGGCCC
>JAAELZ010000829.1 GCA_024226105.1 Pseudomonadota bacterium
CGTCAATGCTTTGCGCTGTATTCACGCCATGATTCCGCTGCCGGCAGCACTCAGGGAGAAACTGATTAAAGTTGATACCGGGCAATGGAACCCCTCTCAAATTGGCAAGGGGTTCATGCCATTGTCGAAAATAGCCAGGCTGGAGAGCAGGCGGGATAAATTTAATGCACTGTTTGCGCCATCGCATTGGTGGAAACACATTTTTTATGCTGTGCCCCCAGGCAAATCACTGTTCTTTACCCACCTGGTTCGCCACCCTGTTACGATTGCGAAATGGATTTTCCGGCGTTACCGGGCGGCCGACAAAAGTAAAGCCATTTAGGCCGCGAAAAATTCAGGCAAACCAATCACCCTCAGCATGAAAGTATGATTATCGAAAGCTGGATAATACTGAGCACGGTAACTTTTATCGCTGCAACCTTGCAGATCGTCACAGGCTTTGGTTTTGGCCTGTTATGTGTCCCGGTGTTTTTGTGGGTTTTTGATTCTATTGCCGCCATTCATCTGGTGACGTTCATTACCCTTGTTATGTCTCTGGCGATCCTGCCTTCAGCGAAGTCTCAAATGGTTCCCAAATTGCTGTTCGCATTGAGTGGCGGCGTTTTGATCGGGTCTCCGCTGGGCATCACCTTTTCCAGTCAGCTAAATCTGGAGATGATTAAACTAATTGCTGCGGTGGTAATATTGAGCATCACGCTCTGGAATGCCTATCAATACCTGCAACGTTACTTTCTTGATCACGCATTGCGAGAACATGCAGGACATGGTTCAACTCCGGTGCAGGTGGGGGTTGGCATCGCTTCGGGGATATTGGGGGCTACCCTGGCCATGCCAGCTCCGATCGCAATGATGTACCTGTCAGGAACCTCTTACAGCAAAGATGAAATTCGCAGCACGATACTGGTCTTCTTTGTAGTCGCCTATGGCGTCGCTCTGGGCTGTCAGATGACGGTTCAAGGGGTCGAGGCACAGACCTGGAAAATTGCACTTAGTCTTTGCCCTGTTGCCCTGCTAGGTGTCTGGTTAGGTCACAGGCTGGCTGGCGTGGTTAGTGCATTTTATTTTCGGCTGGTCGTTTTCGCGACGTTAATCATCACCAGCATAATCATGTTACTCAGCGTACTTTTATAAAAATGACTTTAAGTAAAAAGATAAAACAAAAGTTTGCCCATGTATCACTTGCACATACACCGACACCGCTGGAGCGCCTGAATAATTTGTCCAGCGTACTTAAACACCCTGATGGTGAAATCAATTTATGGGTAAAAAGGGACGACTGTACGGGATTAGGTGCCGGGGGAAACAAAGCCCGACAATTGGAATTTTATGCGGGCGAAGCCCTGGCACAATCTGCCGACACCCTGCTGACGACCGGTGCGGTTCAATCAAACCATGTCAGGATGACGGTGGCCGCTGCGCGAAAACTGGGCATGTCCTGTGAAGTCCAGCAGGAATCACGCGTTGCCGACCGGCCTACTGAATATTATCGTTCAGGCAACCCGTTTCTGGTGCATATGATGGGGGCAACACTGCATACCTATCCGGAAGGTGAAGATGAAGAAGGCGCAGACCACGCCTTATACGACATTGCCGGGCGCCTGAAACTGGCGGGAAAATCGCCTTACGTGGTTCCGCTTTCCCCTGCTCACCCACCAATCGGTGCGCTGGGTTACATGCTGGCAGCCGAGGAACTGCTTGAACAGGCTGGGGATATAAAAATAGACTCAGTCATCCTTGCCAGTGGCAGCGGCACCACTCATTCAGGACTACTAACCGGCTTGCGTGCCCTGGGGAGCCAGGCCAAAGTGTATGGTATTTGCGTCCGGCGGTCTGCTGAACTGCAAAGGCCGAGGATTGCTGAGCGCTGCAAAACACTGTGCCAGATGCTGGGTTTACCTTTGCTGGTGAATGAAGCTGATATTTTGCTCGACGACCGTACGCTGGCTCCGGGATATGGAAAACTAAACGACGCTGTATACCGGGCTATTTTCACCACGGCGAAAGCCGAAGGTATCCTGCTTGACCCAACCTATACCGGTAAGGCGATGGCTGGTTTGTACGGCTTGCTTGAGTCGCGGGTTTTTGCAGCAGGGCAAAATATTGTTTTTTTGCATACCGGGGGATTGCCCGGCGCCTTTGGATACCCTGAACTAATGGAATACTCCGGCCCTTCTTAGCGGGCCCCAAGCATCTCCCGGTAAATCGATTCCAGTTCGTGCACCATTCGGTCTGCGGTAAAATTTTGCGTGTAGTGTGATTGAGCACGCTCACCATACTGCTTTCGCAATTCCGGTCTAGCCCCCAGTTTTGCGATATTTTCGGCAAATTGCACCGCGTCCTTGCGTACAGATAACAGACCAGTCTGCTCATGCAATACCGCTTCTTTAACCCCGCCGACATCAGTCGCAATAACCGGTAATCCCATGCTCATCGCTTCGAGCACACTCAACGGCAAACCTTCATAATTTGAACTCAGAACGAAAACATCCGCTATAGCGAGATATTCCGTTGTCTGCGTAACCTTGCCCAGTAATTCAACCTTTTGCTCCAGGCCCAGGCTTTTAATCTTGCTTTGCAGTTCATTTCTGCACTCTCCATCCCCTATTATCCGGGCATGAAAAGGTAACGTTAATGCCGCCAGGGCATCCAGTAACATGGCATGATTTTTTACCGGGCTTAACCGCCCTATGGTTAGAATCTGTAATTCTTCCCGCGAGCCTGGAAGCTTGGTCATGCCGGGTCGTGAGATCCCATTCTTAACCAGAAACCGATTCTGTGAAGCTCCCACATGATAGCGTTTTGCGAGCTGAAAATCATAGTCTGAGATCGTCACAACACGCCCTGTCAGGCGGCACAATAACGATTCCAGCAGTAGACCGTAGGCTCGCTGAATGGCAGGCGCACCCTTGGTAAATGCCCAGCCATGTGCAGTAAATAAACTGGGAATACCCACACGCCATGCCGCCAGGCGCCCGATCACACCGGCCTTGGATGAATGTGAATGCAACAGGTCAGGTTTGATTTCGTGTAACAGGTTTACACATTCAGTATAGGCGCGTCGATCTTCTGATAAATTTATGGGGCGTTTCAGATGGCTTAATATCCTGACCTCGATACCCAGTTGGTCTGCACGTTCACTAAGGTAATCTTTTTCACCCGTTGCGAGTACAAAACGATAGCGGTGATTGAGACGTTTAAGGATCTCGAGTACATGTACCTGAGCACCGCCAATATCCGCTTTAGTGATCAGAATTAAAATGAGCGGGCGTTGTGTCATCAAATCCCGGCCTGTATGCGTGGCTTAGAAATGTGCAATGATCTGGCGTGGGTGTCGGCCACGGCGATGTTCAAACAGGAAAAGGCCCTGCCAGGTACCAAGCATAAGGCGCCTGTTTTCAAAAGGTACCGCAATGCTGCTCTGCGTTAGCATAGCTTTGATATGCGCCGGCATGTCATCCGGCCCTTCAGAGGTGTGCGTGAATAAGGACTGGTTTTCCGGCACCAGGTGATTCATCCAGTTGAGCAGATCATGTTGCACAGACGGATCCGCATTTTCCTGAACAATCAAGCTGGCAGAGGTGTGGCGTATGAACAGCGTCAGTAAACCGGAATCTGAAGATGCGGAATCCAGCAGGTTTTGAGCCTCACGCGTAATTTCAACCAGTTGTTGATTGTGCGTCTGTACACCAATTGTTTTTATCATTATTCATTCCAGTACTATCTATGGGATATCTATAGGACATTCTGTTCGAGGCAGATCTATTTTACCCGCCTGGCGTCGATTTTCCCATTGTATCAGGCACAAAAAAAAGCGATCAGAATTAATTGCTTTACGCCGTTAACTCTCATCGCTTTTGCTCCTTCTCCTCCTTACTGGTTCAGGCTTCTTTGTCCCATTCCTCGTAAGGAGGGCGTAATTTAGAGGAATAGCGGCACAATGTCCAAAAGCGTTCGCTTATATAGGAGGTTTTTTTGATAATTAGAGTCACATTAATGAGAAAACGCTTCTGAATGGCGCCAATCTGGCCCTAAACCTTCATAAAATGCTGGCGATAGTACTTAAGCTCGTTAATTGATTCGATGATGTCATCCAGCGCTTTATGGCTGCCCTTTTTCTCGAAACCCGCAACAATATTCGGGTTCCAGCGCTGTGCAAGTTCTTTTACCGAGGTGACGTCCACGTTTCGATAATGCAGAAAATTGCTTATCTTGGGCATATAACGATATAAAAATCTGCGATCCTGACAAATACTGTTGCCACACAATGGGGCAACATTGGCATAGACGTGCTTTTTTAGAAAATCCAGGGTTTCATTCTCGGCCCTGGCTTCGGTATAGTTCGATTGCTTTATACGAGGCACCAGACCGGTTCGATTGTGAGTTCGCGTATTCCACTCATCCATACCGTCTAGCAATTTCGTCGGCTGGTTGATTGCGATAACCGGGCCCTGCTCGATAATTCTTAGATTCTGATCTGTCACCACCGTCGCGATTTCGATAATTCGGTCCCATTCCGGATCGAGCCCCGTCA
>JAAELZ010000830.1 GCA_024226105.1 Pseudomonadota bacterium
CCAGTTTGATGATGGTTCGGTTCGTATTACAGAACACGAACAAGGCTGAGGAGAAAGGGTCCATCTCCATCTCGCCTTCCACAATGGCGACCAGGCCATTGATTGACTTGCGCATATCGACCGCATGTCGATACAGATAAATCACCGAGTCATCGCTCGGGCGGATCATTGTTTCAATCCTGCACTGGTGATGATCGAACGAATCGCTTTCCCGTCCAATGCACCGCTAAACTCAATACGGGTTCCGTTGGGCAGGACCAGCTTACAGGACTGATGAGGTTCGCTCGGCGGTTGATGAACTGGCACGAAACCGGATGCGGGAGTATAAAACCCCAGCTTGATCAGTTTGCTCTTCCACTGGTACAACGTTTTGACGGACAAATTGTGCCTGGATGCGTAATCAGTCAAAGAGCCGTCACCCGTATCGGCGGCTTTAACGTGCTCCAGCCAATGTTGTTGCTTACTGGTAATTGGCTGTGAAGGCATCGTGATCTCCTGTGTGAGTAAAGACCACAGTTTGACAGATCACAATTCAGCAGATCAAGATGCCCTTAACTTGTCGCTTACGGAGGCAGCTAGTCACAGTGAGCGTTCGAATACAATGGGGCGAATCATTTATGCTGGCGAGATGCCAAAGGGGGTGCTGTCGCGGGGTGCAAAGGGTATGAGGAGCCAATGCCAACCAGCAAGGTAACTCAGGAGGTTTTTTCCCAGGCCTGTTTTTTACGATAGATCGTCGAGGGACTGACTTCAAGCAACGCGGCGGCTCTGGGCACATTGCCGTGGCAGCTTTTGATCGCATTTTCAATAAGTTCGCGTTCAACGATCGCCAGTGGTCTGATGGATGATATATCCGGTGCCTTATCTACGCTTTCCACTGGGGTTGACGGGATACTGTTCACGCTTTCCGGGGCTCTCATGTCGAGATTCAAGGGTGCAGGCAAATGCATCGGCAACACCGTTTTATGGTCGTGCAATACCACGATATTGCGCACCACATTGATTAGCTGTCGAACATTGCCCGGCCAGTTATAGTCGCAAAAAATACCCTCTACTTCGGCTGAAAAGGCCTTAAAGTGTTTATCTTCTTCTTTAGTATATGAGACCAGAAAATTGCGGGCTATTGCCATAATGTCATCCCTACGTTCCCGTAAGGGGGGCAGGTGGATCGGTACCACATGCAGCCGGTAATATAGATCCTCACGCAAGTCGCCCGACTTGACAGCCTCCAGCGGATCACGGTTTGTGGCGCTAATAAAACGAACATCAACCTCCTCCAGCCTGGTACCACCCACTTTCTGAAATGAACCTGTCTGGACAAAACGCAATAACTTGGTCTGTAGTTCGATATCCATCTCACCGATCTCATCCAGGAAAAGGGTGCCTCCGTGTGCCCGCGAGGCGGCACCTTCCCGTTGGGTGACTGCACCGGTGAAGGCCCCTTTTACGTGACCGAAAATTTCGCTTTCCATCAGTTCCCTGGGTATGGCGGCACAATTTATTGCAACAAACGGCTGCTCGGCACGCGAGCCCTGCTTGTGAATCGCTTCAGCGCAGACTTCCTTGCCCGTACCACTCTCGCCGGTAATGAAAATACTCGCCTTGCTTGGCGCAGCAGCGTCAATTATTCGGTAGACAGCCTGCATCGGAAGGCTGGAACCGATGAAGCCATGGTAATGCCTTCTGTCAAATGTATCCTGCAGGTTTTCAACCAGGTTTTGCAGCCGATTTTTTTCAAGCAGGTTTCTAACCGTAGTTTTAAGCCTCGATGCGCTAACCGGCTTTTCCAGAAAATCTTCTGCCCCGATACGCATCACGTCGACGGCTGTATCGACTGAACTATGGGCAGTCAGGACAACTACGGTCGTGGATATATTTTCCTGCTGCATCCATTCCAGTACTTCTCGTCCGTCCATGTCGGGTAATACCAGATCAAGCAGGATTAACTGAGGTGGAGTAGCCGCAATGAATTGTTTTGCCGCCTCACCGGTTTCTGCATGAGACAGGTTGATGGCTTCATCTTTAAGATACTGCTTAAAAATCGTCGCCTGAGGAAGCGAGTCCTCGAGTAGTAAAACACTCGGATTTTCAGTCATGATTAGATTCCTGATTGTGTTGGTCTGGGATGGTGCTCAGGTAGGGAGATAAGAGGCTAATTGAGCTTTCAGCTATTTTAAATACTGACTCGGTTATCCGAAAGGCCGGTTCATGATCACCTTTTGCGCAAAGCAATTCGATTTTGCGCAATAACCTGTGAAGCTCCGGGTTGCCGTGGGCGGCTGCGCTACTTGCCATGCTGTGCGCTTCAAACTGAATCACCTTTGGGTCGTTATCAGCCAAAGCCTGCTCCAGTTTCTTCAGGCGGTTTCCCAAATCCTTAATATAAACTTTCAGTAATTCGGGAATAAGTTCGGGTGATGTGTCCCTGCCAAGCTGTTCGAGCACTTTTTTGTCAACGAGTTGAAGAGGTTCTTCTTCGATCAGGCTTTCGAGCTGAGGCGAGTGGTCCTCCGGTGTCGGGCGGTGATTTGCTTCAAAGGATTGAGTTAAGATCGCGATTTTGTTCAGTAAATTATCGCGGTCTACAGGTTTGGTGACGTAACCATCCATACCTGCCTCGATAAACCGCTCTTTATCACCTTCCAGTGCGTGAGCTGTCAGCGCGATAACGGAAATGCGGCCTTTTTCCCCGGGAAGTTTACGAATCAGGCGGGTTGCTTCTAAACCATCCATTTCTGGCATTGAAATATCCATCAGGATCACGTCGTAGGG
>JAAELZ010000831.1 GCA_024226105.1 Pseudomonadota bacterium
AAATTTCAGGATAGCGGGCGACTGAGTCGAGGCCGGCGATTCACCCAGAGCATCAACCCGCCGGAATAGCGCCTTGATACGTGCCATCAATTCAACCACACTAAACGGTTTGCTCAGGTAGTCATCCGCACCCAGTTCCAGACCCAGTACGCGATCCAGTTCGGTAGATTTTGCAGTCAGCATCAATACCGGAATACGCTCATTTTCTTTGCGAACATGTTTACACACCTCTAAACCGTTGATACCCGGCAGCATAAGGTCCAGCACCAGCAAATCAGGGGCCGATTTTTCAATTTCCTGCAGGCCCTGTTCACCACTATCGGCGTGAAGCGCCTCATAACCCGCTTCCGTCACGTGCATAGAGATCAATTGCGCGATATCAGGATCATCTTCGATGATAAGTATTTTACGGTTCATATAAAAACGGGAAGTTCAAAACGTTTTGCCCTCCAAGCCTAACCGTTTAGAGGGCAAACTTCAGCCTAAATTAGTGTCGTGTCAGCTATC
>JAAELZ010000832.1 GCA_024226105.1 Pseudomonadota bacterium
GCTACAGGTTGACAATATTAAGACCGATCTGGACAACGCCGGCCAGCTTGAAATCACCCGGGGGCCACATCAACTCCGTATAGAAAGCGCACGTTACCTGCCCCATGAACAACAAATTGAGATCGAGGGTTATGGCAAAGAACAGCAACTGGATATAAAACTACGTCCGGCTTGGGCGAACATCTCGATCAGCAGCCAGCCGGGCGCAGCAATGGTGCGCGTGGATGGTGAACCCATAGGCCGAACCCCCCTGACAGCACCCATTTTGCAGGGCCTGCACAAAGTTGAACTCAATCTACCCGGGTTCAAACCGCTCTCGGCCACACAAGAGATTGAAGCCGGTAAAGACCGGGCCTGGGCACCCTTTCAGATGCAGGCAGTCGATGGAAAATTATCTGTCAGCAGCCAGCCTGACAACGCCAGCATTACGCTGGACGGGATATTTCTGGGAATGTCACCAATGGATTTAGACATAGTGGCTAATTCTGCACATTCGCTGCGACTGAGCAAATCCGGATACGTTACAGTTGAGAAGGAAATCATCCTGCAACCAGACGAGTTACGCAGGCTTGATGTCAGACTCGAGGCTGAGTACGGAACGATCTTTTTGAGCACCTACCCGGCTGATGCCAAACTGCTGATTGACGGCAAAATCCCGGATAAAAAAAATGGGCGCTTTCAGCTTAGCGTTCGCCCGCATACCTTCACACTAAGCAAAACCGGCTATGCAACGCGCAAGCTTAGCGTCACCCCACGGCAAGGGGTTAGCCAGAACATCGAAATGAAACTCGAGACACTCCAGCACCAGGCCGTGCAAAAGAAGATAACCGCCACACCGGATACGATCAATGGCCCAACGGGGCAAACGCTTAAGCTCATAAAACCCGATTCCAGCTTCACCATGGGTGCCTCACGCCGTGAGGCCGGGCGGCGCGCCAATGAAAGTCGCCGCCTGGTCGAATTAAGACGACCATTTTATTTTGCCGGTAAAGAAATCACCAATCACGAATACAGACTTTTCAAACCCGCGCACCGCTCCGGCTCACAAGATGGCGCCAACCTGGACGGCGAACACCAACCGGTGGTGAGTATTAGTTGGGATGACGTCGCACGCTACTGCAACTGGCTCAGCCGGAAACAGGGCCTGCCGGAGAGTTATGGTGAACAAAATGGCAAGATGCTTGCCGTTCAGCCATTGACGACCGGCTACCGCCTGCCTACTGAGGCGGAGTGGGCCTGGGTAGCGCGCCGCCATTTGCAGGCAACCGAACAACGCTACCCCTGGGCCGGTAGCTACCCTCCCCAAAAAGCAGACGGGAACTACGCCGATGCGCGCATCGCCGATACCCTGGCCGATGTGGTTCCGGACTATGACGACGGTTATCGCGGCAGTGCTTCGGTGGGCAGTTTTCCGGCCCGGCCCGAAGGGATTTATGATCTCGGTGGTAACGTAGCTGAATGGATGCACGACTACTACGCACTGTATCCGGGTGAAGCAGGCAAACTGGTGATCGATCCCAGCGGGCCGGGCACTGCGACCCATCATGTCGTGCGCGGAGCAAGCTGGCGGCACGGCAACATCACCGAGCTACGCTTAAGTTATCGTGATTACAGTAATAAACCACGTTATGATCTGGGATTTAGAATCGCGCGCTATGCCGAATAAATACCGATGAAATTCAGCCCTGCACTCATCCTCCTGCTCCTGACCAGCCTGCTGTTTACAACATCAGGTACGGCTCAGCAGGTCAAGACAGAAGTCTCGGACACCGCGAAACCGGCAAGCAAAGCAGAGCC
>JAAELZ010000833.1 GCA_024226105.1 Pseudomonadota bacterium
GGTTCTGAAGACCAGTATGGAGATAACTGCGATGCCTGTGGTGCAACTTATTCACCAACTGAATTGCTAAAACCGCGTTCGGTCGTGTCCGGTGCTGCTCCAGTGGAAAAAGATTCAGAGCAATTGTTTTTCAAGCTGAGCCATTTTCAGGAATTTTTAAGTAAATGGCTGGATGCCGGGCATACCCAGGTTGAAATTGCCAACAAACAGAAAGAGTTGTTTGAGGAAACCCTGTTTGACTGGGATATCTCGCGCAATGCGCCGTACTGGGGGTTTGAAATCCCGGGCGAACCGGGTAAATATTTCTATGTGTGGCTGGATGCGCCAATTGGCTACTTTGCCAGCTTCCGCAATTTGTGCGAGCGTACGCCGGAACTGGAGGAAGATGATTTTCTAAAGGCGGGTAGTGAGTGCGAGCTGATTCATTTTATTGGCAAGGATATTGCGCGTTTTCATACGCTGTTCTGGCCTGCAGAATTGCACGCAGCAGGGTACCGTACGCCAAGCAACGTATGGTGTCATGGTTTTTTGACGGTTAACGGGCAGAAAATGTCTAAATCAAAGGGCACGTTTATTAAAGCCCGTACCTACCTTGATCACCTTAACCCGGAATATCTGCGCTACTATTTTTGCGCCAAGCTGGATGATGGTATCGATGATATTGATCTCAGCCTGGAAGATTTTCAGGCGCGGGTGAACTCAGATCTGGTGGGTAAGTTTGTCAATATTGCCAGCCGTTGTGCCGGTTTTATTGTGAAACAGTTTGATGGCAAGCTCAGTGACAGCCTGCCGGATCAGGCTCTGTTTGATTCGTTTGTTCAAGAGGGTGATGGGATCGCGGCGGCCTTTGAAGCACGCAAATACAGTCGCGCCATACGTAAAATAATGACATTGGCGGATAAGGCCAACCAGTACGTGGATGCGGCGGAACCCTGGATATTGATCAAACAGGAACACCGGCGTGACGAGGTTCAGGGTATATGCACCCAGGGTTTGAATTTATTTCGGCAACTGGCGGTATACCTTAAACCCGTATTGCCTGAGACGATTACTCAGGCAGAAGCCTTTTTGAATATCCAGCCTCTGGTCTGGGGCGATGCGGAGGTGCCATTGCTGTCGCAAAGCATCAATAAGTTTAAACCGCTGATGACCCGTATTGAAGCGGAGCGAATTGAGAAAATGCAAGCCCAAACTCAGGCGGAGCAGGCGCAGTCGGTTGTGGTACCCGAAGCCACAGGTATCGGTGACGGACCGCTGGCAGATGATCCGATTACGGAGACGGTCAGCTTTGAGGATTTTGCAAAGGTCGACTTTCGGGTGGTGAAAATCATAAAAGCTGA
>JAAELZ010000834.1 GCA_024226105.1 Pseudomonadota bacterium
GAGCCTCGAAATGTGTATAGTCGTGGACTTAAGGATAATCCCCCGGTTTCCGGGGGTGAAAGCCGACGCCGTTTATTGGGCGGAAGGCAGCAGACCTGAATGCGTAAAGCAGGCTGAAAAGCCCGGGCATGGCGAGCATTCAGGTTTCCACCGGGGTCTGAGACCAGATCATGTGTTCACGGGGGCAGCCCGGGAACTTGGGAGAGCCGGACGTTTCCCTGTATAAAAACGGTCGGGAGGATACCGATTGCAAAACTCCCGGCGCTGACACGGACGATTCCCGCCCGTCAGCGAGCCGGAAGCGGAACACAAACAGGGAATCAGCAGGGTATCAGGTGAGGAAAGAGAAAATCGAACGAACCTGAGACGGACGTCCGGCAGTCTTAGCGGAACATAGTACCGAAGGTCGGAGCGGAGTGACGGATGACGGAACAGACGCACTGATTTTTCAGCATGCAAAAATCATGCCAAACCCTTCATGCAATTGCCATGCTGCCATGCTGCCCTACAGGAATGATAGGAATGATTGAAATGTATTGACAAATCAGCATAAATGGTTTAAACATGTTCAAGTTTCTGATGCCTGAAGTTTCTGATGCTTGCCAGAGACCGATAGCCAGGAGCCAGAGGTCACCGGCGGCAACAACCAGCAAAAAAAACTTGAACATTGAATCCGATTTTGTTGTGCTGAGACAAAAACTCGCAACATAACAAAACTCGCAACATAATGCCGCTTAACTTTGCGTTGTGCGAC
>JAAELZ010000835.1 GCA_024226105.1 Pseudomonadota bacterium
CGACACCCGAAGCCTTTGTGGCGATGATATACAGGTCGCATTTGCCTATATCTCCTGCATTAGCCGTAGCACGAATTCCTTTGATGACGCGATTGCCACTAGCACCCTCCAGTATCAGACCATTGTTATTGATCGCTTCGACGTGTTCCTGCCAGACATCAACCCCCCAGACCTCATGCCCTGATTCAGCCATTAGTCCTGCGTAAACCGAACCCATTGCTCCAATACCAAATACTGCAATTTTCATTGTTTCCTCATCATGCCCCTGGGTAAGCGGATGTCAAACCGATTTCGTAGTTTCTCATCAATATCTGCTGAAAGATGCCCGGGAAAGCTGTTGTTAAGAATCTCCCGGGTTTTATTTTTTGCGACCTGATGAATACTTTTACTTGCATCGCGTTCCCACGCCTGGAAATTTCGGCGGTCTGAGATGTCAGGATAGAGAAAGTCTGTCTGCATACGTTGCAGCGTTAGCGGATGGCCGAGAAAATGGCCCTCATGGCGCACGATATTATCGATGTCCTCAGTCATTAATGCTGCATCGTCAGTTTTTATTGGATTCAGGGATCGCAAAATTGCACCAAGCATATCATTGTCGATAACATAACTTTCCAAAGCACAACCCATTAAGCTGGCGTGCATTCCCGCTGCCTGGGTGATGGCGTTGGAGCCCGCCTGTGCCGCCAGAGTGACACCCAGATTTTTTTCGTAACCACTTTGTGCATCGGGTATTTTGCTGTCTGTGGCACCAGCGATGCAGGTATTCGGTAGATTATAAAATTGTGCCATTTGAGCAGTGGCTGCCATTAGCTGAGCCTGCTCCCCACTGCCACCGCTCATGGCTCCAGTTCTCAGGTCGGTGAGCATAGGTCTTGCACCAAACAATATTCTGGCCTGTGGATTTACTAACCAGGCAAACACCATTCCCCCCAGTGTTTCGGCGACGGATTGTGCAAGCGTCCCGGCGATTGTAACCGGACTGGAAGCGCCGAGTTGAACAAACGAATTGGCGTGAACAGGAATTCCATACCTGGCGGCGGCGGCCATTACTTTGCAAGACTCGGCAGAGTATCTCAGTGGTGGAACCACGTGATTGATATTCATCGAGGCGAATGGTTTTTCCATAAAAGCCTCGGCTGAGCCAGCTACCAGATAACACATCTCGGCAATCGGTCTAACGTGTTCAGCCTGGCTGGCCGCGATAAATACATGTTTCTCGCAGCCAGCCAGGCAGGCGTAAGCCGTGTTAATATCGAGCGACAATTCATCGGGCATATCGCGAGCTACCAGGGATCGGCTAAAAAAATGGATGTTGTCGAGAGAATTAACGAGTCGCGCCGCGTCGTATAGATCTTTCAGTGTTGATTCCCGATATTTCCCGTTATCTATATCCACAACGTAAGGGGCTGCACCGCCAGAGCCCGTGTGAACACGCTTCCCTGTCATATGCATTTCATGGCCGGCTATCTGACCATGCAACGTAAAATTCCTTACAAAACCGCCAATGGCTTTATCGAGTAGTTTTGCCGGAATGGTTAATCGATTGTCTTTGTCGACTTTAGCACCCGCTTTAGTCAGTGTTTTTACTACGAGCGGAGGGGCTTCTGAGAGACCTGTCTTTTCCAGGATTTCATGTGCTGCCGTATCGATTTGCAATATTTGTGACCGGCTTAAGGGCGTGTAACACCCACCTTCGAGCCCCCGTGTTTCCGGTTTTATTGCTGCCCGGGCTTTTGAACCACGGGTAGTCTGCCGTCGGCGCTGAGTCTTTGTTTTTTTGATTTGTTTTATCATTTTCTATCGGATAAGGCAAAACAGAGGATACACCAGGCTCTAAATTGTGCTGAGAACCACGAAAGAAACCTCAACTGTCAGCCAATAAAAGCCCGTGGGCAGGTACCGTAAACTTAAGTATCATTAGGTCAGACTATTGCAATCAAAAAACAGGAAAAATCCATCACGGGCATCAAGAGTATAAAACATAAACACCCTGTTCACCAAAATCAAGAAGCATCCGCCAGCCCAATAAACCGTAAACCTGGAATCCTCAGTTGGGCAGGGTATAGGGTACTTCTGTGGTGGCCGGAAAATGGGTTTGGGGCAAGGCGTAGCTGCGCGGAATGGCCACGCATTTTGTTGCAAGGCCCTTTCAAGTAGTTACAACGCGGCCATGCGCCGCCACAGGAGTACAATATACCCTGTAGCGCCCTTCACCCATAGAGTGAAAGCGGGAATGCTGTTTTTCTATTACAATTCATACACTTACTAATGCCTCGCAGCGGTCAACTGAGGAATTTAGGATGATGTGCTGCTCTGGAAGATGGTCCCGAGCCAGGGTGAAACGATCCAGGTCTGAGCTTGCTTGAATGTCCGTCCTCTCAATCATGGCTCTGTGTTAACTGGAACCCTCATTTCAACATAAACCACGCTTCTTGAGATGGGCAGGTCAAATCATTGTATCTAGAACCAATGAACTCCTGGGATTCAGGCCGGGTTATGATGTATATGGTGAAATCGCTTCAATGGATTCAAATGAATTTACAACATCATATGGACGTGATCATACATCCCCTTCGGTTAATTTAAATTCCGATATAGACGACAGCATCAACCACCACGGCTGTTTTTCTTCATTAAGGCAACCCATTCCCATTTAGAATCTAAATACTACAATTTCAACTATTCATTTAAATAAATGCGCTTTATGCACTATATTCAAGCTCTGAATTTACAAACTATAAAGCCATGACCGAAGCTATCCAAACCACAGCCCTGACCAGTTTGCATATCGAAAACGGTGCCAGGATGGTGCCTTTTGCAGGTTATTCCATGCCCGTACAGTACCCGGACGGCGTATTGAAGGAACATCTGCATACCCGGGCAAAAGCCGGCCTGTTTGATGTCTCACACATGGGCCAGGCCCTGGTGAGCGGAGAGGATGCCGGTGCGGCACTGGAAAAACTGATCCCCATTGATATTCTGGATTTGCCTGTCGGCGAACAGCGGTATGGATTTTTCACCAACGCCAACGGAGGTATCGAGGATGATCTGATGGTTTCGCGTTGGCCGGAGGGCCTGATGGTAGTAGTCAATGCGGCGTGCAAGGATAATGATTTCGCGTATCTTGCTGCTAATATGAGTGGTGATGCAGAATTAAGTATTCTCCAGGATCTGGCCTTAATCGCACTTCAGGGGCCGGCGGCCAAAGATGTTTTATTTCGATTAGGCCATGATTTGAGTGATATGGGTTTTATGCAGTGCCGTGAAATTGAAATCAAGGGCATCAGCTGCCGAATGAGCCGCAGCGGTTATACCGGGGAAGACGGGTTTGAGATTTCGGTTAATAACCAGCAGGCACAAGCACTGGCACGTATTCTGCAGGCCGATCCGGACTGCGCCTGGATCGGTCTGGGCGCACGGGACAGCCTGAGGCTTGAGGGTGGCATGTGCCTCTACGGGCATGATATCGATACCACTACCACGCCAATTGAGGCGGCCATTGGCTGGGCGATCTCTCCGGCGCGGCGTTCGGGTGGCCTGCGCGAAGGTGGTTTTGTCGGGGCCGACATTATTTTGCCGCAAATGCCTGCAAATATTTCGCGCAAACGCGTTGGCCTGAAACCGCAGGGAAAAGCGCCGATACGAGAGGGAACCGAGATTTTCGACCAGCTGGAAAACCCGATTGGAGCGGTTACCAGTGGTGGTTTTAGCCCAAGTTTGGGCCAGCCTATTGCCATGGGCTACATAAACAAGCAAAATGCGAAGCTTGGCACCACCGTTTACGCAATGGTGCGTGGCAAACTACTTGAGATCGAAGTCAGCACCTCTGTCTTCGTTACAAATAATTTTTACCGACTCTAAGAGAGGAATAAAATGAGCGAAACCAGATATACTGAAAATCACGAATGGGCAGCACTGGATGACGACATAATAACCATCGGTATCACCGATTACGCGCAAAGCCAACTGGGCGACATCGTATACGTTGAACTGCCTGAAGTTGGTCGTACACTGGACCAGGGAGAGGAAACAGCTGTGGTGGAATCGGTCAAAGCCGCAGGCGATGTTACATCACCGGTTACCGGTGAGGTGGTCGAAGTTAATGACGTCCTGAATGACGAACCGGAACTGGTGAATCAGGACCCTGAAAATGAAGGCTGGTTCTTTAAAGTTAAAATGATGGAACCCGAGCAATATGCAGATTTGCAGGACAAAGGCAGCTATTCGAAATTGCTTGAATCGCTCTCCTGAAAATATTTGTCACTGACCCGGCGCCACCGGCTCAGGCACCCATAGACACCCTTTGTAAGACTCCTGGCACGCACGAAACCGTGCAGGGGCCGCAAAGATAATTCCGGACATAAACCGATGCCACAACCATTTTCCGCGCGCCACCTTGGGCCCAATTCCAACGAAAAATCATCAATGCTCGAAGCATTGGGGCTGGATTCCATCGACCAGCTTATCGAGCAGACGGTTCCCGACTCCCTGCCCCGTGCTGGTGAGCCGCGAATCGAAGAAACCCTGAGTGAAGAACAGGCGCTACAGACTCTAAGTAAACTTGCAGACCAGAACGAACTCAAGGTATCGATGATCGGCTGCGGGTACCATGGCACGCGATTGCCCGCGGTAATTCGCCGTAATGTACTGGAAAACCCCGACTGGTATACCGCATATACGCCCTATCAACCGGAAATCAGCCAGGGCCGGCTCGAAGCACTGATGATATTTCAGCAAATGATCATGGATTTGACCGGCATGGAGATTGCTAACGCATCTTTGCTGGATGAGGCAACCGCGGCCGCAGAAGCCATGACCATGTCAAAGCGCCTGTCCAGAAATAAAAGTGATTCATATTTTGTGGATAAAAATGCACACCCGCAAACAATTCGCGTCATGCAAACCAGAGCGGCTCCGCTTGGTATAAAGTTA
>JAAELZ010000836.1 GCA_024226105.1 Pseudomonadota bacterium
CAACGGTTTAGCAGCTGACTTGATAGAAGCGGCAAAGAAAGGCTTTGAGGCAAGTGGCGACAAGCAACGCGTGTTTGGTGAATTTTACTATGCTGCGAAAAGTTGGAAATGCGAACGTCGGGTAATCGCGCGTATCGAGCATATGGAAAAAGGCGCCAACCCGCGCTATATCGTGACCAATCTCGAAGGCCCAAATTTTGGCGATAATGGGCAGTATCTTTACGAGACGGTTTATTGCGCGCGCGGGGATATGGAAAACCGTATCAAGGAACAGCAGCTTGATTTGTTCGCAGACCGCACCTCATGTCACAAATGGTGGCCCAACCAGTTTCGTCTTCTGCTCTCCGCTCTTGCTTATACATTGCTTGAAACGGTGCGGCGTATCGCGCTTAAAGACACCACCATGGCGAAAGCCCAATGCGGTACGATCCGGCTGAGGCTATTGAAGATTGGGGCGGTCATTGTTCGCAATACAAGGCGGGTGCGCTTCATGATGTCATCGGCCTGTCCTGATCAAGCGCTATTTTGCCTGGCCGCCACACGGCTCAAACCCGGATAAAACCCCAAAGCGTCTAACTATCGCAGCTAAATATCGCCGCCACCGGCCAATTCCGCTCGCTTAAAATCCTGCTCAGCGCTCGCAAACAGGCCAAAATCACCAATATCCGAACGATCAATCACTACTGCGGGGAAAATTAATCGAAAGCCAGCCAAAATGGCTTCCAAGAATACCAAAAACCGTAAATAAATGCGGTTCATGAAATATTCGGGCTAGTTCCGAATTTTTCTCGCTCACGGCTATTCAGGCTTGCGCCGGCCTCGGTGGGGGCGGCGCACAGGCGCCGGTCGCTTTTCGCTCCTGATTGCATGATCATTATAAAGGTGTTCTGCTATAGTTGCTTGACG
>JAAELZ010000837.1 GCA_024226105.1 Pseudomonadota bacterium
AAAAACCTTTACCGTCAAGGTACGAATCGACACGCCTAAGGAGTGGGAATACTATGATCACGGCGGCATATTGCATTATGTGTTGAGGCAGCTTGCAGCGTAAAACCAATATAAGCTAATTGAAAAAGGCTGGCAGTTCGCCAGCCTTTTTTTTTGCTATGCAAGCCGTCTACACCTCATGGTCAAAAGGGAGTATTTTTATAGAGAAAAAATGGATGAGTAGGGCAATAAAATCGTTTTAACGCGTTGATCGTTAAAATACGGGCGTTCGCTCAGCGCTTCCAGCAACATTGTATGTTCAAAGCTCACACCGGGTGACCATGTGTGATAGCTAATATCAGGCCTTAACAGTGGCTCCAGGTAATGCTTGACAAAATCGTATAGCTGTAAATCGAATGAGACAACATTTGCCTGTTGCCGTTTTACAATATCGGGTAATTTTCTGCGGGTCGATACATATGCGAAAGAGTCGTTTTACTTTTTAGACTGGTAGCTATCAAGAGGGTAACAACCCGACAGTCCAGATAGAATGCGCGTAGTCTATTCCAGTCGTTTAGCTCTAACCAGTAGACAGAGCTGCTTTATGTCACATGGCCAGCCTGGAGATCGGCATGGTAGGAAGAGCGCACCATTGGCGCGGAGGCTACGTTAGTAAACCCCAGGGATTCAGCGAATGATTTAAGTTCTTCAAACTCCTCCGGCGTATAGTATTTTTCTACCGCAAGATGGTGTTTTCCGGGTTGTAAATACTGTCCCAGGGTGAGCATATTGATATCGTACTCGCGCATATCCTTCAGGGTTTGAACCACCTCATCTGTGGTTTCTCCCAGGCCCAGCATAATGCCCGATTTTGTCGGAATATCCGGCATGTGGTCTTTCACGTCACGCAGTAATTGCAGGGATACGGTGTAATCAGCGCCAGGACGTGCCTGTTTGTACAGGCGCGGCACGGTCTCCAGATTATGATTAAATACGTCGGGTGGGCTCAGGGCGAGCACTTTGAGTGCGTCCAGGCGTGTTCGGCCCCTGAAATCGGGTGTCAGAATTTCTATTTTAATATTCGGGCTGGCAGCGCGCGTGGCGGCCACGCACTGCATGATGTGTTCGGCACCTCCGTCACGCAGATCATCACGATTGACCGAGGTGATCACCACGTAGCGCAAGCCCATCAGAGCGATGGTATCGGCCAGGTGTTGAGGTTCATTTTTATCCAGTGGGTCCGGGCGACCATGGGCCACATCACAAAACGGGCAGCGCCGGGTGCAAATATCGCCCATGACCAGAAAGGTTGCGGTGCCATTTTTAAAACACTCTCCCAAATTAGGGCAGGCGGCTTCCTCACATACGGTATTGAGTTTGTTACTACGTAGTATTTTTTTCAGCTCAAGGACCTCAGCTGAACCCGGAAACCTGGCGCGAATCCAGGTGGGCTTGCGCAATACCTGATCTTTTGGCTGCGGAGAAACCTTTACCGGAATGCGCGCGGTTTTAGATTCACCGCGCAATTTCTCGCCTTGAATGACAGGGGTTTTCATGAATCGTTACTATTCAATGCCTGTCAGTAGTCATGTGTCGTTTTCCGCATAACTTTCAGGTGCCGGGCAGGAACAGTGCAGGTTCTTATCACCGTAAATATTGTCGATGCGCCCGACGGGTGGCCAGTATTTGGTGAATTTGCTACCGGCTTGCGGAAAAAAGGCCTGCTGACGACTATACGGATAGGGCCATTGCTCTATATCGATCAGCTGGTTGCTGTGCGGTGCATTTTTCAGCATATTGTTGTCTTTATCCATTTCTCCTGATTCAATGCTCGCAATTTCTTTACGAATCGCGATCATTGCTGAAATAAAGCGATCAAGCTCGGCTTTGGGTTCACTTTCCGTGGGTTCAATCATTAAGGAATCATGAACCGGCCAGGACATGGTCGGCGAATGAAAGCCATAATCCATCAGGCGTTTGGCGATATCTTCAACCATTACGCCACAACTTTCTTTAAATGCAGAACAATCGATAATGCACTCGTGGGCAACGCGCCCTTTGGTACCGGTATAACGTACCGGGTAGTGGTCGCGCAATGCGCTGGCGATATAGTTAGAACTCAATATGGCCATCTTGGTTGCTTCTGTGAGCCCTTTGCCGCCAAGCATTTTGATATAAGCCCAGGAGATGGTGAGAATCAGGGGGGAGCCCCAGGGTGCAGCGGATACGCTGCCTAATGGCTGAGCATTCTCATGCGGGTTGACGCCTTCAACAACAACATGATCCGGTAAAAAGGGAGCCAGGTGTTTCTTAACGCCGATCGGGCCAACACCCGGACCACCGCCACCGTGCGGAATTGCAAAGGTTTTGTGCAGATTCAGGTGTGATACATCAGCGCCCAGGTCGCCCGGTCGTACCAGACCGATCATCGCATTCAGGTTGGCACCGTCCAGGTATACCTGGCCACCATGGTTATGGATAAGCTGGCAAATCTCCTGAACCGTAGCCTCAAATACACCGTACGTGGAGGGATAGGTGATCATTAAGGCCGCGAGCTCCTCGCTGTGTGTTTCGGCTTTTTGCTTCAGGTCAGCCATATCGATATTACCCTCGTCATCACATCTGACAATGATGACTTTCATTCCCGCCATTACGGCGCTGGCGGGGTTAGTGCCGTGCGCCGAGGAGGGGATCAGGCAGATTCTACGCTGCGTGTCGCCGCGCGACAGGTGATAGCCACGGATCGATAACAAGCCGGCGAATTCGCCCTGAGAACCGGCATTGGGTTGCATGGAAAAAGCATCGTAGCCGGTAATTTCACATAAATCATCCGAAAGATCGCGGATGATGGTCTGGTAGCCCATGGCCTGACTACGAGGAACAAATGGATGCAGGGCTGCGAATTTCGGATTCGAAATCGAATCCATTTCGGTGGCTGAGTTTAACTTCATGGTGCACGAGCCCAGCGGAATCATGGCGCGCGCCAGGGTGATATCTTTTCTTGCCAGGCCACGCAAAAAACGCATCATCGAGGTCTCGTTGCGGTGCTCGTTGAATACAACGTGGCTGAAGTAAGTGCTTTCGCGAATAAGCGACGCCGGCAAACTGCTGGCGGGTGTCTGGTTGTTAACCATATCCCTGGATTTACGAAACGGCGAAGCGAAGGCGTTTACCAGCTGGTTAATGTGCGATTCATCGTGTGTTTCGTCAAGCGCGATACTAACGCGATTTTCATCAATATAGCGGATATTGACGTTGTGCTCCAGGGCTGCTTTGACCGCGTTTCGCGCCTGTCCGGGTACGGCGATTAACAGGGTGTCGAAATAGTGATGATGAACAAGCTGAATATCGATTTGCTTAAGTTTGTCCGCGAGCATACGTGTCAGGCGGTTAATACGTTCTGCGATGCGCCGTACGCCATCAGCACCATGATAGACACAGTACAGTGCGGCGATGATCGCCAGCAGTGCCTGTGATGTGCAGATGTTGCTGGTTGCCTTTTCACGGCGTATGTGTTGCTCTCGAGTTTGCAAAGCCATGCGGTAAGCCGGGTGACCCTGAGCATCGACTGACAGGCC